>NZ_JBHVJT010000008.1:62050-96843 GCF_042798815.1 Kitasatospora sp. NPDC057738
GGGGGGGGGGTTGGGGGGGGGGGGGTGGGGTGGGTGGGGGGGGGGGGGGGCGGTCCCGAGCCGCTCCTCCAGCCGCTGGGCGAGGCCCCACCCCCGCCCGGTCGTCAGTGCACGATCGCGTGCGAGACCTGGCAGCCGTTGACCCCGTTCGACCAGGTGCCCTGCATGGCGAAGGAACCCGTCGCGAAGCTCACGTTCTGCGCGCCGCCCGTCCCGCCGACGCCGTTCCAGGAGCACTTGTCGGCGTTCTCGTACCCGGTCGAGTCGGTCCAGCCGCCCGCCGGGTTCTGGTCGGTGATGGTCTCCGAGTACTCGTGGCCGTACACGATGGTCACGCCGTCCAGGGTGCCCGCGCTGCCGCTGTTGACGTAGTTCTGGCCGCAGGAGCTGCCCATGTCGGTCACGTACGGGTCGTTGGTGAACGCCACGTCACCGTAGGGGGAGGTGGCGGCGCCACCGGTCAGGGTGGTGTCGCCGTTCCAGTCGTGCCAGGCGCAGAAGCCTCCGTTCGGGGTGTTGAAGCCGTCCGGGTGGGTGCCGGTCGGCGACAGCACCACGTACTGCACGTTGCGGTTGGAGGCGGCGGTGGTGTTGCCGAAGTGGCCGGCGGCCTTGACCGCCTCGGCGGCCAGCTGGTGGCCGGTGGCCTGGCCGGGGGCGGCGGCGGACTCGTCGACCCAGACGCCGGCCAGCGCGCCGCCGGTCGGGTAGCCGACGTGCGCGGAGCCGGACGGGCAGCTGGTCGCGCCCGCGGCGACGCCCTCGCAGTACTGCGTCATGACGCCGGACCAGGTCTCGCTGTTGGTGCCGAGGCCCTTGAACAGCTGCTGCGCCCGGACGGCCTCGCCCTTCGGGTCGCCGGTCAGGGTGGTGTAGCCGCTGGAGTTGGTGCCCTGGGTGCCCCACTGGGTGCCCCAGAAGACCAGGTAGACCTTCGGCGCGCCGGTGGTGACGCCGATGCCGTCGACACCGCCGCCGTAGCTCAGGTTGTTGCTCGCCGGCTTGGCCGCGTTCCCGGCCTCCTTGGTCGGGTGCGCGCCGTGCCGGTAGGGGTGGGGCTGTCCGGCGAACTCGCCGGCCGGCCGGTTGTCCTGGGCGGCCTGGGCCGCCGGGGCGGCGGCGAAGCCGGCGGCGGCCAGCGCCAGGGCGCTGAGCCCGGTCAGGGCCCGCAGCCGCATCCGGCGGGAGGTGGGGGAGATGCCCATCGTGAGGGTTCCTCTCTGGTGCCGGGCGCGCCCGGGTACGGCGCGGCGGCACTGTGGGGGACAAATGGGGCGGCGGCAGCGCGGAGGTGCCGACGGTTCGCCAGGAACCGTCGGTGGTGCGGGGGTCGGGAGCCGGTTACCGCCGACGGCCGGAAGCAAAGCACCGCCGCCGAAACCGGGTCAACGACGGAGAAGGTAAGACCCGCCCCAAGGAAGGCCCACACGGACGTAGCGAACGTCAAAAGCCCCCAGCGGACGGCCGGTCGATGCGCGTAGCACAGCCGAATGCCAACAGTTGAGAGCCGTTCTTACACCGTATGCGCGCGCCGGGCAGCCGCCGGGCAGCCGCCGGGCAGCCGCCGAGCGGACGTCAGCGGACCTCAGGGGCCGTCGACCTCGCCGATCCGCATGATCCGGCCGTGGGAGTCCAGCACCACGTCGTAGGCGTTGCCGTGGCAGCCGTACGGGTCGGCCGGTTCGCGCTCGGCCAGGCAGTCGTCGATGTGGGCGATCAGCTCGTCGAGGGGGACGGTCCGGGCCGGGTCGTCGTGCGGGCCGTCGACCAGGGTCGCGGCCACGCCGGCGCCCGCGAAGCCGTAGTGGACGGGGTTGCCCGCCGGCTCGTAGCGGGCGGAGCCGCAGCTGAACCGGGCGGGCCGGGCGGTGAGTTCGGCCGGGCCGGCGGCGACGACGAGGAAGATCTCGTGACCGGGGCGGGCGGTGGGGGTGGCGCACCCGGGGCCGGCCGAGGGCTCGGCGGGAGGCCCGGCGAAGGGCTCCACGGAAGGCTCGACGGAGGCGGAGGCGGAGGCCGCGGCGGAAACGGAGGCTTCGGCGGTGGCGGCGGGCACGGACGGGTCGTCCGTGGCGGAGTAGAACTCCTCGTCCTCCTCGTAGAAGAGGTCGTCCTCCTCCAGCAGGTCGTCCTGGCCCTCGTCGGCCAGGGCGGCGGCCGAGGCCTCGGCCACCGTGGAGCCGGAGTCGGCGGGGGTGCAGCCGGTGAGGGCGGTGGCGGCGCCGCAGGCCAGCAAGGCGGCGGCGAGGAGCGTGCGGGGCGTGGCCATGGCACCAGTCTCCCCGGGAGGCGGCGGTGGTCGGTACCCGCTTGACACGAACGGGGCCCGGCCCGCGGTTCCCGTCGACGCCGTCCGCCGGTTCCCTCCCCCGCCGGACGTGCGGATCCGGCGGGGGAGGGGAGCTGTTGAGCGGCGGTCAGACCGCCACCGGCCGGCCGGTCTCGTACGCCTCGCGCACCCGGGCCTGCGCCCGCTCGCCCGCCGCCAGGTGGTCGAGGCCGAGCAGCGCCGCGCCGAGCACCGGCGGGGCGACGACGACGCGCGGCTCGGCCAGCGGCGCGGCCGCGGCGAGCCGGGCGGTCAGGTTGTCCAGCAGCAGCGGGTGGCGGGAGGCGAGCACGCCGCCGCCCAGGACCACCGGGGTCGGGGTGTCCAGCAGGTCCAGGCGTCCGAGGGCCACCACCGCGAGCCGGACGATCTCGTCGGCCTGGCGGTCGATCAGCTCCAGCGCCACCGGGTCGCCCTCGGCCCCGACGGCGAACAGCACCCGGGCTATCTCGTGCAGCCGGTCGCTCGACAGGTGCCCGAGGTGGACGGCCTCGGCGACGGCTCCGGCGCTGGGCAGGCCGAAGTGCTCGGCGATGGCCCGGGCGAGCCCGGTCGGGCCGCCGCGTCCGTCCTCCGCGCGGACGGCGTGCCACATGCTGGCGACGGCCAGCCCGGAGCCGCCGCCCCAGTCGCCGGTGAGCTCGCCGAGGGCGGGGAAGCGGGCGGTGCGGCCGTCCGGCAGCAGGCCGACGCAGTTGATCCCGGCGCCGCAGACCACCGCGACGCCGCGCGGGCCGTCGGTGCCGGCCCGCAGCAGGCCGAAGGTGTCGTTGACGACGGTGTTGCCGGCCCCCCAGGGGTGGGACTCCAGCGCCACCCGCAGGGCCTCCTCCTCGACCGGCAGGTCGGCGTTGGCCAGGCAGGCGCTGACGTGGCTGGTGAGTACGCCGTTCCAGGACGGGTGCCCGGCCTCGGCGGCGGCCTGCTCGACCAGCGGGGCGAGGCCGGCGACCGCGGCCGCGCCGCCGATCTTCTGCGGCGCGAAGCCGCCGCCGCGGGCGGTGCCGAGGATGCTGCCGTCGGTGCCGATCAGGGCGACGTCGGTCTTGGAGTTCCCCGCGTCGATGGCGAGGACGCCGGGCAGGAGTGGTTCGGGCTGGTGGGTCATCAGGTCCCCGCGGCTCGTACGTGGCCCGGGCCGTGGTCGTCGGCCGGGTGCCCGGCCGTGGTCCCGGCCGGGGTGCCCGGCCGAAAGGTCCCCGGCCGGGGGTGGGCGGTCTCCTCGCGGGCCCCGCCCGGCGACCTCCTCCGTTCGCCGGGCGGGCGCGTCGCGGGCCGGATCAGGCCCAGGCGAGGTGCTCGCGGTTGTGGGCGAGCAGCCGGTCCGTGAGCTGGTCGGCGAGCTCGATCTGGCCGACCAGCGGGTGGGCGAGCAGGGCGTCGAAGACCCGGTCGCGGCCGCCGTGCAGGGCGGCGCCGAGGGCGAGGTGCTCGTACGAGGTGACGGCGGCGATCAGACCGGCGTACAGCGGCTCGACGGGCCGCTGCGGCAGCGGGCGCACGCCCCGCGCGTCCACCTCGGCCGGCACCTCGATGACGGCGTCGTCCGGCAGGAAGGGCAGCACGCCGTCGTTGCGGGTGTTCACCACCTGCACGGACGTCCCGCCGCCGGTGCCGAGCAGGGCGGCGATCAGCTGGACGGCCGCCTCCGAGTAGAAGGCGCCGCCGCGCTTGCCGAGCAGCTCGGGCTTGGTGTCCAGGGTCGGGTCGGCGTACAGCTCCAGCAGCTGCCGCTCGATCTCGGCCACCTGGGCGGCCCGCGAGCCCTGCTCCTTCAGTTCCGCCACCACCGCGTCGTGCTGGTAGAAGTACCGCAGGTAGTAGGACGGCACCACGCCGAGGCGCTCGATGACGGCCTGCGGCAGGTGGAGGTCCTCGGCGATCTCCTTGCCGTGCGAGGACAGCAGCTCGGGGAGCACCTCGCGCCCGGTCGCGGCGCCCGGGGCGTCGAGCAGGGTCACCCCGCGCTCCCAGCTCAGGTGGTTGAGCCCGACGTGGTCGAGCCGGACCAGTTCCGGGTCCACGCCCAGGTGTCCGGCGAACTTGCGCTGGAAGCCGATCGCGACGTTGCACAGCCCGACGGCCTTGTGGCCGGCGCCCTGCAGGGCCCGGGTGACGATGCCGACCGGGTTGGTGAAGTCCACGATCCAGGCGTCCGGGTTGGTCCGGCGCACCTGCTCGGCGATGTCCAGCACCACCGGGACGGTGCGCAGCGCCTTGGCGAGGCCGCCGGCGCCGGTGGTCTCCTGCCCGACGCAGCCGCACTCCAGCGGCCAGGTCTCGTCCCGGTCGCGCGCCGCCTGCCCGCCGACGCGCAGCTGGAGCAGGACGGCGTCGGCGTCCGCGACGCCCGCCACCAGGTCGGTGGTCACCGTGACGACCGCGGTGTGGCCCTGCCTGGCGAAGATCCGCCGGGCGAGGCCGCCGATCAGCTCCAGGCGTTCGGCGGCCGGGTCGATCAGCACCAGTTCGCCGATCGGCAGGGTGTCGCGCAGCCGGGCGAAGCCGTCGATCAGCTCCGGGGTGTACGTCGAACCGCCGCCGACGATTGCCAACTTCAGTGCGGACATCAGCCCTTGACCCCTGTCAGTGTCACGCCTTCGATGAAGGCCTTCTGAGCGAAGAAGAAGAGGACGATCACCGGGGCCATCACCAGCAGGGTGGCGGCCATGGTGAGGTTCCAGTTGGTGTGGTGGGCGGCCTTGAAGGACTCCAGTCCGTAACTGAGCGTCCAGGCGTCGTGGTTGTTGCTGGCGTAGATCTGCGGGCCGAAGTAGTCGTTCCAGCAGTAGAAGAACTGGAACAGCGCGACCGCCGCGATGGCCGGTTTGGCCATCGGCAGGACCACCCGCAGCAGGGTGCGCAGGTCTCCGCAGCCGTCGATCCGGGCGGCCTCGATGTACTCCTTGGGGATGGTCATCAGGAACTGGCGCAGCAGGAAGATGGAGAACGCGTCGCCGAAGGCCATCGGGATGATCAGCGGCCAGAGCGAGCTGCCCAGGCCCATCTGCTTGGTCCAGAACAGGTACATCGGGATGACGGTGACCTGCGGCGGCAGCATCATCATCGCGATGACGGCCATCAGGGCCAGGTTGCGGCCGCGGAAGCGGAACTTGGCGAGCGCGTAGGCCACCGGGAGGCTGGAGACCACGGTCAGCAGGGTGCCGAGCCCGGCGTACAGCAGGGTGTTGCGCCACCAGCTGAGGAAGCCGGGGACGGCCCAGACCTTGCCGAAGTTGCCCCATTCCCAGCTGGTCGGCCAGTAGTCGGTGGTGAGCGCCTGCCGGTCGGACATCACCGAGGTGAGCAGGACGAAGACGAAGGGCAGCAGGAAGAACAGCGCGGCGGCGATGGCCAGCGCGTGCACGGCCACCCAGTTGAGCACCGCGCGGCGCCGGGCGGCCCGGGCGGCGGGGCTGCCGGACCGGGAGGGGCGGGAGCGGCGGGAGGGGCCGGTCGCGGCCGGCGCCTCGGTGAGTGTGGTGCCAAGAGTCATGATCAGGTCCTCACAGGCCCGCTAGTCGTCGCTCGCCATGAAGCCGGACCGGCGGCGGAGCAGGATCGAGGTGACGGCCATCGAGATGGCGAACAGCACCAGGGCGACGACGCAGGCCGCGCCGTAGTTGAAGCTCTGGAAGCCGAGCTTGTAGACCATCTGCGGCAGGGTCCAGGTGGAGCCGCCCGGGTAGCCGGGCTCGAAGGGCTGGCCGGAGCCGCCCGCGATGCCGCTGGCGACCTTCCCGGCGACGATCGCCTGGGTGTAGTACTGCATGGTCTGGATCACCCCGGTGACCACCGCGAACATGATGATCGGCGAGATGTTCGGCAGGGTGACGTACCGGAACCGCTGGAACGGGCCGGCGCCGTCCAGTTCGGCCGCCTCGTACTGGTCCCGGGGGACGTCCAGCAGCGCGGCCATGAAGATGACCATCAGGTCGCCGACGCCCCACATGGCGAGCAGGGTGAGGGCGGGCTTGGACCAGTCCTCGGAGGCGAACCAGCCGGGCTGCGGCAGGCCGAGCTCGCCGAGCAGGTGGTTGACCGGGCCGGTGCCGGGGTTGAACAGGAAGGCGAAGGCGACCGTGGCGGCCACCGGCGGGGCCAGGTACGGCAGGTAGAAGGCGGTGCGGAAGAAGCCGGCGCCGGTCTTGACCTTGGTGATGAGCATCCCGATGCCCAGGCCGAAGGCGACCCGCAGGCTCACCATGACGACGACCAGCCACAGGGTGTTGCGCAGGCCCTGCCAGAAGGCCGGCAGCTCGTTGAAGACGTAGTTCCAGTTCTTCAGGCCGCTGAAGGTCGGGGAGCCGAAGCCGTTGTAGGAGGTGAAGGAGAAGTAGACGGTGGAGATCAGCGGGTAGGCGAAGAAGACGCTGAAGCCGATCAGCCAGGGGGAGAGGAAGGCGAGGGTGCGGGCCGCCTCCCGGCGGCGCTTGCGACGCAGCAGGTGCTGCGTGCCGGGCGCCGCCGGGCCGGTCGGTCCCGCGTCGGCCTCGTCGTTCCCCTTGCGGGTGCCGAACGCGAGTGACATGGGAGCTCCGTGGACCGTTCCCGGGCTACTTGGCCTGGGCGATGTCGGTGTCGATCTGCTTGGCCGTGGCGGCCAGGCCCGCCTGGAGGTCGGTCTGCTTGCCGGACTCGTAGTCGTAGCCGAGGTTCTGCAGGGTGGTGATGTAGCTGCCGCCGTTGACGGCCGGCGGGGTGGTGCCGGAGTGGGTGTTCTTGGCGACGTTCAGGAAGGTCCTGAAGTTGTCGTCGCTCACCAGCTTGGGGGAGTCGAGCGCCGCGATGGTGCTCGGCACGTTGTGGATCGCGTTGGCGAAGCCGACCACCGCGTCGGTGTCCGTGGTCAGGTACTTGACGAACTCCCAGGCGGCGGCCTGCTTCTTGCTGCTGCTGGCGATGCCGACGATGGTGCCGGTCTGGTAGCCGCGGCCGTAGGTGTCGGCCTGGTCGTCCGGGACGGGGAAGGCGGCGGTGGCCCACTCGAAGTCGGGCTTGTCCTTGGCGAGCGAGGCGGTGCGCCACTCGCCGTCGAGGATCATCGCGAGCTGGCCGGTGTGGAAGGGGTTCTTGGCGCTGAACTCCTCGCCGAAGGTCGCGCGGTACTTCTCCAGCTTGGCGTAGCCGCCGAGCTGGTCGACCAGGCCCTTCTGCCACTTGAGCATCGCGGCGACCTTCGGGTCGGTGGCGATGTCCGACTTGCCGTCGGCGCCGAAGTAGGTGGGGCCGTACTGGCCGAGGTAGTGCTCGGTGGTGGACTCGTAGCCGTGGTACAGCGGCATGAAGCCGAGCTGCTTGTACGAGTCGCCGTCGGCGACGGTCAGCTTGGTCACGTCCTCGGCGAACTCGCTGAAGGTCTTCGGCGGGTTGGCGATGCCGGCGTCGGCGAAGGCCTTCTTGTTGTAGTACAGGCCGTAGGCGTCGCCGAGCAGCGGCAGCGAGCACTGGTTGCCCTGGAACTGGGTGTAGTTGAGCATCGTGGCCGGGAAGGTCTTGGCCGGGTCGATGCCGCTCTTCTGGAGCATCGGCTTGAGGTCGACGAAGGCCTTGGTCGAGCAGAACATGCCGACGTTGTTGGTGGTGAAGGAGGAGACCACGTCCGGCGCGTCGGAGCCGCCGGCCCGCAGGGCCTGGTTGACCTTGTCGTCCGCGAGGCTGTCCACGGCCTTGACGTGGATGGTGGGGTGGGTCTTCTCGAAGGCGGCGATGTTGTCGTTGATCGCCTTGATCTCGTTCTCCTGGCTCCAGCCGTGCCAGAAGGTGATGGTGACGTCCTTGCCGCCGGCCGATTCGTCGGAGCCGCCCGAGTCGCTGGAACCGGTGCAGGCGGAGGCGAGCAGCGCCAGGACGGCGCTGCCGGCGACGGCGGCGACGGTGCGGCGGCCTCTGCGGGAGGTGGTGGCGTGCACTTCGGGATCCTCCTGGGGGTGCGCGGGCAGGCCTCGTTGCCTCGGTTCCCGCGTTCGGGGGTTGGGGAGAGGTGGGTGCAGGTGGCGAGGTGACAGGGGGAGCGTCAGTGGGTGGAGAAGACCGCCTCGCGGGCGTCGGACAGGGCACGTTGCAGGGCGCCGAGCAGGACCGGTGAGCCGGACAGGGCACTGCTGCGGACCTCCGGGCGGGCGATGGAGATCCGCGCCAGTTCGTCCTCGACGAGCGCGCGCAGCCGCTCGCCGCCGGCGCTCGGCACCACGCCGGAGAGGACCACCAGTTGGGGGTCGACGACGGCGACGATCACCGCCAGCCCGACGGCGAGCCGCCCGGCCAGCTCGGCGAGGAAGGCGTCGCCGGCGCCCGGGAGGGCCAGCGCCTTGGCGATGGACTCCTGCGCGGTGGCCGCGCCGAGCCCGTGCTCACGGGCCAGGGCCCGGACGGCGGGAGTGCCGACCAGGGCCTGGAACCCGCCGAACTTGCGGCGGCGGGCGTCCCACTCGACCGGCGAGTCGGGCAGCGGCATGTAGCCGACCTCCCCGGCGCCGCCGGTGAAGCCGCGGTGCAGCCGCCCGGCGATCACGATCGCCGCGCCGACCCCCGCCCCGGCCCAGAGCAGGACGAAGTCCTCGAAACCGGCCGCGGCGCCCGAGGACCGCTCGGCGACGGCGGCCAGGTTCACGTCGTTCTCGATCGACACCGGCGCGCCGATCGCCTCGGTCAGCTCCTCGACCAGTCTCGGTGAGTGCCAGCCCGGCAGGTGGGAGGCGTAGCGCAGCTTGCCGGTGACCGGGTCGGGGGCGCCGCCGACCCCGATCGCGGCGGTGCGCAGGACGCCCTCGGGCAGGCCGGCGGCCCGGACGGCCTCGGCCACCGCGGTGGCGACGGCCGGGACGGTCCCGGCGGCCGGGACGCCCTTGGTGGGCACGGTGTGCTCGGCCAGCGTGGTGCCGGTGATGTCGGCGACGGCGACCCGGATCTCGCTGTTGGTGACGTCCAGTCCGGCGACGTACCCGGCGGCCGGATTCACCTGGTACAGCCGGGCGTTGGGGCCGGGGCCGCCCGCCGTGGTGCCGACCGGCAGGACCAGCCCGGCCGCCTCCAGCCGGGCCAGCAGCTGGGAGGCGGTGGGCTTGGACAGCCCGGTGAGGGCACCGATCTGGGTGCGCGAGAGCGGCCCGTTCTCCAGCAGGAGTTCGAGGGCGGCACGGTCGTTGATGGCGCGCAGCAGGCTGGGGGTGCCGGCGAGGGGGGCCCTGGCGGTGTTCTTGGTCATGCCCGGAATCCTCCCCTTTCGGCTGGTCGGGACGGTCCGCGGGTGTCCCCGGAGCGGGGAGCGGGCGGGCTTCGGACGAACTGTTAGGAAACTTTCCAGTCGCTTGGGAAGGACCGTAAGGGCCGTGTCGGCGGAGTGTCAATGGTGGGTGGAGCGGAGGATGCCGAAGCGTTACCGGACACGACACAAGCCCCGCTCCCGGCGTACCGGGAGCGGGGCTTGCGTCGTGTCCGTACGGTCGCCGGGCTACGGCTTCGCCGGGTCCTCCGTCCCCTTCGCCGCCGGGATCGGCTCGGTCGCCCGGTAGCGCGGCGAGGCCGGGTCGGCCAGCGCGGACGGCGCGGCCTGCTCGGCGGCCGGCACCGGCGAGGGCGCGATCACCACGCCGGTCGCCCCGGCCGCGGCCGCCGGGACCTCCTCCTTGACCTTGATCCCGGCCCGGTCGAAGGCCGCCTTCAGCCGCTGGCGCAGCGCCCGGGAGACGGCGGCCGCCTTGCCCGGGGCGGTCCGGGCCTCGATCCGCAGCACCACCGAGTCCGAGGCGACCGACTCCACGCCCAGGATCGACACCGGCGCCCAGACCAACTCGTCGTACGGGGCCTCCTTGGCCATCTCCTCGGCCGTCGCCAGGATCAGGTCCTCGACCCGGACCAGGTCCTCCTTGTACCCGACCTGCACGTCCACCGAGGCGGTCGCCCAGCCCTGGCTCATGTTGGCGATCCGCTTCACCTCGCCGTTGCGGATGTACCAGATCTCGCCGTTCGCCCCGCGCAGCTTGGTGACCCGCAGGCCGACCTCCAGCACGGTGCCGGTGGCCACCCCGGTGTCGATCTCGTCGCCGACGCCGTACTGGTCCTCCATGATCATGAAGACCCCGGAGAGGAAGTCCGTGACCAGGTTGCGGGCGCCGAAACCGATCGCCACACCGGCCACACCGGCGCTCGCCAGCAGCGGCGCCAGGTTGACCCCCAGCGCGGACAGCACCATCAGCGCCGCCGTGCCCAGGATCGTGAAGGAGGCGACGCTGCGCAGCACCGAGCCGATCGCCTCCGAACGCTGCTGGCGCCGCTCCGTGTTCACCACCCCGGTGTTGGCCAGCAGCCCGCCCAGCCGGCTCTCCTCCTGGTGCTCGGAGGTGCGCGCCATCCGCCCTATCAGCTGGGTGATGAGCTTGCGCACCACGGCCCGCAGCACCAGGGACAGCACGATGATGAAGACGATCCGCAGCCCCGAGGCCAGCCAGCCCTGCCAGTGGGTGTCGAACCAGCTGGCGGCCTGCCGGGTGGTCTCGGAGACCTCCTGCGCGCTGGTCGGGATCCGCAGGTCGAGCTCGGGCAGCTGCGCGGTGGGGCTTGGGGCCGGCGTCGGAGTGGTGAGCGTCGAGGACGCGTCGGACGGACCGGTGGCACCGGAGCTGAACACGTGCAGGCCTTCCTTGCCGGGTGAGTGGCGGGCCCGCACCGCCGAGGAGCGGCCCGCGGACCGTGAGCGCCAGCCTATCCGCCGCCGCATGCCCGCCCGGACCGGCCGGGAACCTCCCGCGAGCGTGCCCGAGGGCGTACGGAGCGTCCCGAACGCCCCGTCAACGCACCCGTACGCTCCCCCCGCACCCCGGCGCCGAGGCCCTCCAGGGCAGTCGCGACACTGCTCCGGACGGCCGAACCCTGCCCCCGGAGGGCCACCCGGCAGGGTCACCGGGGCGCGCCGCACCGCCACCCGGGTGCAACCCGACCTTCCCCCGGGCATACCGGCTATGACAGAGACCACACCCGGAGTTCACGTCAGGTCCGTTACACAGGAGTGGTGGCGCCGTACAAAGGCGTAAGGCGACACTGGGGGAGATCGCGCACGCGTGGCGCGATCAAACCGCTCGTCCCGGCGCGAGCCACGCGCCGCAGGCGTCCAAGGAGGCATCCGTGCCGCATGTCCTGGTCCTCAACGCGTCCTACGAGCCACTCGGCGTCGTATCGATGCGCCGCGCACTCATCCTGGTCCTCAACCACAAGGCGGTCAGCCTGGAGGACTCGGGAGTCACTCTGCACAGCGCCACCAGCGCCCTTCCGGCGCCGTCCGTCGTCCGCCTGACCCGCTTCGTGCGGGTCCCCTTCTGCGGGCCCGTCCCGCTCACCCGCCGGGCGCTGTTCGCCCGCGACCACGGCCGCTGCGTCTACTGCGGGGCCGCCGCCACCAGCGTCGACCACGTCATCCCGCGCAGCCGCGGTGGCCAGCACCGGTGGGACAACGTCGTGGCGGCCTGCCGCCGCTGCAACCACACCAAGGCCGACCGCCACCTCACCGAACTCGGCTGGCGGATGAAACGACCACCCGCGCCGCCCAGCGGCCTGGCCTGGCGCATCATCGGCACCGGGATCAAGGACCCGCGGTGGCGGCCCTACCTGGAGCCCTACGGCGGCGGCGACCAGCTGCGCGCCCCGCAGTGGGGCGAGCACGAGCACCGCGACCATACCGAGCAGCCGGTCCACCCCGTCCCGCTCGGCCGGGCGCACCCCGGCCACCCCGCCCCCGCCCGCCGCGGCGAGCAGCCCGAACCGCTCTCCGCCTGACCCCAGCTCCACAAGGGCCCGCCCGTCACACCGTCGGTACGCGCCTCATGGGCCGCCGAGCCCCCCGCACCGGGGAGCCGGCGGCCCGCCGCGTTCCGGGGGCCGCCTCCTTCCGAGGCCGCCGCATCCGAGGCCCCTGCCGCCGGGCCCGGCCCGGCCGCTACGGCTTGGTGGCCGCCGGGGGCGCCGCGGGGCCGCCCGGCACGCCGCCGGGCTGGACGGGCTGGACGGGCTGGGCGGGCTGACCCGCCGGGGGCTGCGGTGCGGCCGGCGGGGTCACGGCGTACAGCTCGACACCCCACAGCGAGTAGCCGTACTTGGTCGCCCGCGCCACGCCCTGCACCCGGACGTACCGGACGCCGGGCGCGTCGAAGCGCACCGTCTCGTCGCCGCCCTTGCCGTTGTCCACCGTCGCGGCGTCCGTCCAGGAGTTCCCGTCCGCCGAGACCTGGATCCGGTACGAGGCGGCGTACGCAGCCTGCCAGTGCAGCACCGCCGCGCCCAGCCGGGTCGCCTGCGGCAGCTCCAGCCGCACCCAGGCGTCGTCCTTGGGCGGCGAGGACCAGCGGGTCTTCGGATCGCCGTCGGTGACCGCCGAGGCCGGGAAGTTCGCCGTCTCGTCGCCCGAGGAGGTGGCCTTCGCGCCGGTCGCCAGGTCCGGACCGCCGGTGGGCGGCACCACGTGCACCTGGAGCACCTGCCGGACGGTGGTGGTGCCGGCCACGAACTGCACCGGCACCCGGTACGTCCCGGACGGCGTCTCCGCGGTGGCGCCCACCAGCAGCGGCACGCCCACCCGGCCGCCGCGCGGCACGGTCACCGGGCCGGCCGGGGTCACGGTCAGGCCCTTCGCGGCGGCCGGCACCTCGGTGCGCAGCTCGCCCGTGGTGCCCTCGGGGCGGCCGGCCTCCACGGTGGCCCGGGTCGTCACCGGCGCGGAGGCGCCGGTGACCACGTCCAGGGCCGGGTCGGAGAGGCTCAGCCGGGCCGCCGGGGCGTCCGAGTACCACGGGATCACCTGGTTGACCACCGGCGGGTCGCCGCCGGGCTTCCAGGTCAGCCGGAACGCGTCGGCCGGCTGCCCGCCGGCCGGCAGCTCGTTGTAGCCGGGCTGCACGGTGCCGATGTCGGCCCAGGTGCCGTCGGCCCGGCGCACCGCGACGGTGGCGGTGGCGCGCACCGCCGGGTCGGTCAGCACGGTGAGCCGGTCCAGCGGGCGGGCCGCGCCGAGCTCGACGACCAGCGGCTCGTCCATCGCGGTCGGCGCCTTGGCGGCCCGGTACGCGGTGTCCGGGTTGCCGTCCAGCACGGCGGCGGCGGAGGAGCCGGGCGCCGCGTCGGGACCGCCGCTGACGCTGGCCGGGGACTCGTCCGGGGCGGTGACGGTGAACTCGCGCACCGCGACGGCGGTCTTCTGCGCGGCGGTGGCCCGCAGCCGCACCGCCCGCACCACGGTGCCCGGCGGCAGTTGGGCGCTGACCGTCCTCTGGTTCCTGACGGTGGCGAGCTGCTTCCAGCCGCCCTCGCCGGTCGAGTACTCCAGCACGCCGTCACGGATGTAGTCGTCCGCGGCGGACCGGGCGTCCGGGCCGTTGCCCCAGCCGCCCATCAGCACGGTCACGCCGCTGACCGGGCGGCCCGCGCCGAGGTCCAGGCCGACCGCGTCGCCGGGCTGCGGGGGAGCGGAGCTCCAGTAGAACGTGTCGGCCACGCCGTCGGTCATCAGCGCGGGCAGGTGGTCCTGCGCGGTGCCCATGGTGGTGGTCGGGGTGAGCCCGCCGCCGCCCACGCCCGACCAGTTGTCGGCGGCGCGCACGGCGCGGTCCAGGAACGGGCCGAGCACCCCGGCGCCGACGGTGGCCGGGGCCCGGTCCAGCTGCTCGCGCAGCCGGTTGAGCTCGACCCGGGCCTTCCAGGCCGCGGCGCCGTCGCCGCCGTGCTGCGCCAGCACCATGTCGAGGGCGGCCTGCCCGGCCAGCCCGTAGTCGCGCAGCGGGCCCAGCCAGGGCGCGGCCTCGCCGGCCAGCTGGGCGGTGGCCGGGGTGCCGGCCAGGGTCTGCTGGGCGGTGGCCATGGCGGCGAGGGCCTCCCGCAGCGGGGCGGCGGCCTCGATCAGCCGGGCGAGGTCGGGGGTGGCGCCGGAGGTGGGCTCGGCGGCCGCCCAGAACCGGTCCAGCAGCGGCGTCAGATAGCCGGACTCCTGCTTGGACAGCGGCGAGGAAGTGCTGTTGCCGGCCAGCGCGAGGACCGCGGACAGCGCCGTCCCGGCGGGCGTCGGGGCGGCGCCGGTCGGCCCGGCCAGCGAGCGCACGGCGGCCTGCCAGGACTCCTCCGGCTTGTACCCGGCCGGGTTCCAGGCGAAGTCGCCGGCCGTCGAGACGGCGATCCGGGAGGCCACCGGCTGCTGCATCGCGCCGGTCAGCAGCACCGCCGAGCGGGTGGCCACCTCCGGGTCGCGCCCGGTGTAGGCGCCGAGGAAGAGCCGGTCCGGGGTGGCGTCGTTGACCGGATAGTTGTCCATGGTGAGCAGCGGGCGCCCGTACAGCCCGGCGGTGTCCGAGGCCTGGGCACCGGTGATCTTCTCCGGGATCACCCCGACCCCGCTCCAGGCCACCTGCACGCCCTCCGGCAGCGCCGCCGCCAGCGCCTTGCGGTACGGGGTGGAGCCCTGCTGGTGGTACTCGGTGGGGACGACGGACAGCGGCGCCAGGCCCGGGTTCCGCGCGATCAGCCGGTCCTGCACCTTCCGCACCAGCGCGGCCTGCGCCTTGGCGGCCGCGGCGGGCCCGGTGCCGTACTCGTCCCGGTCGTCGCCGCAGTGCCACTCGTCGTAGCTGACGTCCAGGAACTGCAGCTGGAAGGCCGTGAAACCGAGCCCCCGCAGCCCGTCCAGCTTCTTCACCAGCGCGTCCACGTCCTTGCCGGAGCTGAAGCAGAAGGACTGCCCCGGGTCGATCGCGTAGCCGAGCACCACGTGGTTCTGCCGCGCCCGGAAGCCCAGTTCGCGCAGCTCCTCGGCCTGGGCCGCGGGGTAGGCGTTGCGCCAGCGGGAGAGCCGGTACGGGTCGTCACCGGGGGCGTAGAGGTAGAAGTTCTGCTTGGAGCGGCCCAGGAAGTCGACCTGCTCCAGGCGCTGCTGGGCGGTCCACGGGGTGCCGTAGAAGGCCTCCGCGGTGCCGCGCACCGGCGCGCCGGTCGGCCAGTCCCGCAGCGTGATCCCGGGCAGGCCGAGCCCGGCCGCACCGGGCGCCTGCCCCTGCCCGGCCGGTACGGCGGCGAGCAGCTGACGCAGGCTCTGCGCGGCGTAGAAGGTGCCGGTGGCGTCCACGCCGGCCAGCACCACGGCGCCGTACGTGCCGCCGCCCTGGGCGGGCAGCTGACCGGCCGACAGCACGTACCCGCCGGCCGGCATCCCCGCGGTCGTCGGCCCGGTGCCGTCCTTGCCGCCGGCCGCCGCG
Organism: Kitasatospora sp. NPDC057738; assembly: GCF_042798815.1. NCBI lineage: Bacteria > Bacillati > Actinomycetota > Actinomycetes > Kitasatosporales > Streptomycetaceae > Kitasatospora > Kitasatospora sp. NPDC057738. The sequence goes on from NZ_JBHVJT010000008.1 coordinate 77,609, forward strand.
GACAGCTGCCGCAGCACCCGGTCCACCTCGCCGCCGGCGCCCTCGGCGGGCCCGCCGACGTACACCACCAGCGAACCGGCGGCCGGCGTCCCGCCGTCCGGCTGCGGCGTCATGTCGCGCGCGCCGGCGACCTCCAGCACCTCGTGCACGGCCCGCACCGCGCCCTGGTCCACCTTGGGCGCGGTCACCAGCGCCACGGCCGACGGCACCGTGACGGGCCTGCCCGCCACCGTCTGCTGCTGCGGCTTCGGGAACACCCGTGGGTCGGTCACGCTGCCCAGCGGCGTCTGCGGCGCGGCACTCACCACGTCCGGCGCCGAGACCGCCGAAGCCGCCGCGTACGCCGTCGACGGCAACGAACCGGCCAGCAGCCCGCCGACCACCGCCGCGGCCGCGACCCCGGCCGCGATCTGCATCGTCCGCCGCCCCGGCCGGCCCGCGGCCCGCCCGGCCCGCTCCTCGCGCTCCTCGCGCACCGAGGCCAGCAGCGGCTCCGTGCCCTTGAGGTCGGCGATCAGCCGGTCCGCCGTCCGCGGCGCCAGCTGACGGCACGTCCGCGCCGTCGCCCGCCGCGCCACCACCGCCGCGGGGTGCTGCAGCACCTCCCGCAACGCCGGACTCTGCTCCAACTGCGACCGCAGCCGCCGCCCGGCCGCAACGGACACTCGGGCTTGCACAGGAGCCTCCTCGCCAGGCCGGAACCACATCCCGGCAACCCCACCAGCTGGCCAATCCGGTGTCAATGTCACCGACAGCTACGCCTGGATTGCCCTGCTTCATTCCCTTGTGGAGACCAGGGGTCGACCCCTGCTGCGGAGCGGCCGCGAACAGCAGAATCGGCGTCACGGTGCGACACCGTGTCAATCGTGGTCGGGGGAAGGGGACAACGGACGGCTCCACCGTCGCCGCGCCCGTGGCTGCCGTCCCTGATCGCGGTCGGCCTGCTCCCCCGGCCGTTCCGTCCGGCACCGTCGTGTCGCGCTGGGTGATCGTGGTGTCACGCGGGTAGGACTGTGGCTGTCCCGACCGGGCGTTGCCGAGACATCGCAGGAGCCGCGAGTGGCCGCTTACCACGACAGTGACGGAGCCGAGCAGGTGCCGGCGCAGGATGCTCCGCCGCCGCCCGCCGAACTGGTGGCGCTGGCGCAGGCGTACGGGGTGGACACCCGGTACCCGGGGGCCGGCGGGCAGACGGTGGGGGCGCGGACGCTGGTCGCGGTGCTGGGGGCGATGGGGGTGGTGGCCGGGACGCCGCAGGAGGCGCGGGAGGCGTTGGAGCGTCACCGGGCGGAGCAGCGGGCCCGGTTGCTGCCGCCGTGCGTGGTGGTGCGGCAGGGGAGGCGGGCGGCGCTGGACGTGCCGGCGGACGCCCGGCTGCGGGTGGAGCTGGAGGACGGGGGCAGCTGGGAGCTGCCGCGGGGGCACTCGCACTGGGTGCCGGGGGACCTGCCGCTGGGCCGTCATGTGCTCACGGCGCGGAGCGGCGAACGGACGGCGCGGGCCGCGCTGATCGTCGCCCCCGAGCGGCTGCCCCAGCTGCCCGGCCGCAGCTGGGGGTTCCTCGCCCAGCTGTACTCGGTGCTGTCCGAGCGCTCCTGGGGCATGGGCGACCTCGGCGACCTGGTCGAGCTGGCCCGGTGGGCGGGGGCGGGCCTCGGCGCGGGCTTCGTGCAGATCAATCCGCTGCACCAGGCGCTGCCCGGCGCCCCCTCCGACCCGTCCCCGTACCGCCCGTCCTCGCGCCGTTTCGCCGACCCGGTGCACCTGCGGGTCGAGGACGTCCCCGAGTACGCGTACCTGACCGCGGAGCAACGACGAAGGGCCGAGGAGCCGGCCCGGGGCGCCGCCCGGCTGCGCGAGGAGGTCCTCGGCCACGACGCGCTGATCGACCGGGACGCCGTCTGGCAGCTCAAGCGCGAGGCCCTGGAGCTGCTGCACGAGGTGCCGCGCGGCCCCGGCCGCCAGGCCGAGTACGAGGCGTACCTGCGCCGTGAGGGCGAGTGGCTGCGCCGGCACGCCCTGTGGAACGCCCTCGCCGAGGAGCACGGCCCGGACCGGCAGCACTGGCCGAAGGGCCTGCGTCACCCGGACGGCCCACAGGTCGAGCAGGCGGAGAAGGAGCTCGCGGAGCGGGTCGAGTTCCACCGCTGGCTCGCCTGGCAGGTCGACCAGCAGCTCGCCCACGCCCAGCGGGCCGCCCGCGGGGCCGGCATGCCGGTCGGTCTGATCCACGACCTGGCCGTGGGCGTCCATCCGGACGGCGCGGACGCCTGGGCGCTGCAGGACGTGCTGGCCGACGGCATCTCGGTCGGCGCCCCGCCGGACGCCTTCAACGCCCACGGCCAGGACTGGGGCCTGCCGCCCTGGCGCCCGGACGCGCTCGCCGAGGCCGGCTACGCCCCGTTCGCGGAGCTGCTGCGGGCCACCGCCCGGCACGCCGGGGCGCTGCGGATCGACCACGTCATGGGCCTGTTCCGGCTCTGGTGGGTGCCGAAGGGCCATCCGCCGACCGAGGGCGCGTACGTGCGCTACGACGCGGAGGCGATGCTCGGCGTGCTGGCGCTGGAGGCGCACCGGGCCGGTACGGCGGTGATCGGCGAGGACCTCGGCACGGTGGAGCCGGGCGTGCGGGAGGAGCTGGCGGAGCGCGGGGTGCTGGGCACGTCCGTGCTCTGGTTCGAGCGGGACTGGCAGGCCGGCGGCGCGATCCTCGGCCCGGACCGCTGGCGGCCGGGCTGCCTGGCCACCCTCACCACCCACGACCTGCCCAGCACCGCGGCCCGGCTCTCCGGCGAGCACGTCGAGCTGCGGCACCGGCTGGGCCTGCTGGCCCGGCCGCTGGGGGAGGAGCAGGAGCAGGCGGCGGCGGAGCTGGCGGACTGGCGGGCCGAGCTGGCCGGGCTGGGGCTGCTGGGCCCGGACGAGCCGCTGACGATGCCGGTGCTGTACCGCTTCCTGCGGGCCACCCCGGCGGAGCTGGTCGGGGTCTGGCTGCCGGACCTGGTCGGCGACCCGCGCCCGCAGAACCTGCCCGGCACCTGGGACCAGTATCCGAACTGGCGCCTGCCGGTCGCCGACGGCTCCGGCGGGCCGGTCACCCTGGAACGCCTCGCCACCGCCCCCGCCGCCGGCCTGCTGGCCCAGCTGCTCGCCGTGCCCGACTTCCTGCCCGACTCCGTCAGGCGGACCCCGACGCGCGCCGTCCCGTAAGCGGCGGGTAAGTTGGAAACGTGGACAAGAGGAACGCTTTGCGAGCCGGCGCGGTCTGCGCAACGGTCACGCTGATGATGCTGCTGTCGTCGCCCGCCATGGCCTTCACCAGGGACGACGGTGACGACCCGGGTTCCGGCCTGAGTGTCGGTGAGACCATCGGCCTGTACGTGGTGGTCCCGCTCGTCTCCTTCGCGATCATCGCCGCCCTGGCCGCTCTGCCGTACGGCAGCAAGGCCAAGAAGAACTAGCTCCTCGTAGAGGCGAGCGCCGCGTCCACCGGGACGCGCACGACGTCCACCAGGACCCGCACGACCCCGAAGGGGCGCCGGACGATCCCGTCCGGCGCCCCTTCGGCTGTTCGCGCACCGTCAGCGGGCCCCCGCCGCACGGTCGGCGTCCTGGGCCTTGAGGGCGCGCTCGACGCCCGCCCGCGCCTCGACGACCTGGCGCCGCAGCGCCGGCGCCGGCTCGGCCGAGGCCAGCCACGCGTCCGTGGCCTCCAGGGTCGCGGCCGTCACCTGCAGGCCCGGGTACAGCCCGACGATGATCTGCTGCGAGATCTCGTGGCTGCGGGTCTCCCAGACGCCCTTGACCGCCGCGAAGTACTTCGCCGCGTACGGCGCGAGCAGCTCGCGCTGGTCGGACTGCTGGAAGCCGGCGATGACGGCCTCCTGCACATAGTTCGTCAGCTTGTCGGACTCCACCACCGACGCCCAGGCCTGCGCCTTGGCCTCGGCGGTCGGCCGGGCGGCACGGCAGGTGGCCGCGTGCTCCTGGCCGGCCGCGGTGTTGTCCCGCTGCAGCTCGGCGGCGATGGCGGCCTCGTCGGCCCGGCCGGTGGCGGCGAGGCGCATCAGCAGGGTCCAGCGCAGCTCGGTGTCGACCGCGAGGCCCTTGATCTCGACCGAGCCGTCCAGCAGCCCGGCGAGCAGGCCCAGCTGACCGTCCGTACGGGCGACCGAGGCGAGGGCGCGGGCCCAGGCCAGCTGGTGGTCGCTGCCGGGCTCGGCGGCGCGCAGGTGCTCCTCCGCGGCGGCGGCCCAGCGGTCGAGGCCCTGCTCGCGCCACTGCGGGTCGGTGTAGGCGTCGAGGGCGAGCTTGACCTGGCGGTGCACGGACTGCACCACGCCGATGTCGCTCTCGCGCCCGATGCCGGACAGCGCCAGCGCCAGGTAGTCGCGGGCGGCCAGCTCGCCGTCGCGGGTCATGTCCCAGGCGGAGGCCCAGCACAGCGCGCGCGGCAGCGAGTCGACGAAGGCGCCGAGGTGCTCGGTGACGACGGCCAGCGAGTCCTCGTCGAGCCGGATCTTGGCGTACGAGAGGTCGTCGTCGTTCAGCAGCACGACGGCCGGGCGGTGGCGGCCGACCAGCTCCGGCACCTCGGTGCGCGGGCCGTCGACGTCCAGCTCGATCCGGTCGGTGCGCACCAGCGCGTCGCCGTTCAGCTCGTACAGGCCGATCGCGATGCGGTGCGGCCGCAGCACGGCCTCGCCCTTGGCGCCGGCGGGCAGCGCGGGGGCCTCCTGGAGCACCGCGAAGGACTCGATGTCGCCGTCGGTGTTCACCGTGATCGAGGGCCGCAGCACGTTGATGCCGGCGGTCTCCAGCCAGGCCTTGGACCAGGCCTTGAGGTCGCGGCCGCTGGCCTCCTCCAGGGCGCCGAGCAGGTCGCTGAGCCGGGTGTTGCCCCAGGCGTGGCGCTTGAAGTACGCCTGCACGCCCTGGAAGAAGGCGTCCTGGCCGACGTACGCCACCAGCTGCTTGAGCACCGAGGCGCCCTTGGCGTAGGTGATGCCGTCGAAGTTGACCTGGACGTCCTCCAGGTCGTTGATCTCCGCCATGATCGGGTGGGTGGACGGCAGCTGGTCCTGCCGGTACGCCCAGGTCTTCATCTGGTTGGCGAAGGTGGTCCAGGAGTGCGGCCACTTGGAGCCGGGGGCCTCGGCCTGGCAGACCGCCTCGGCGTAGGTCGCGAAGGACTCGTTCAGCCAGAGGTCGTTCCACCACTCCATGGTGACGAGGTCGCCGAACCACATGTGGGCGAGCTCGTGCAGGATCGTCGCGGCGCGGGCCTCGTAGGCGGCGTCGGTGACCTTGGAGCGGAACACGTACTGGTCGCGCAGGGTGACGGCGCCCGCGTTCTCCATCGCGCCGGCGTTGAACTCCGGGACGAAGAGCTGGTCGTACTTGGCGAACGGGTACGGGAAGTCGAACTTCTCCTGGAAGTAGTCGAAGCCCTGCTTGGTGACCTCGAAGACGGCCTCCGGGTCCAGGAACTCGCGCAGCGAGGGCCGGCAGTAGACGCCCAGCGGCACCTTCTGCTCGCCGTTCTCGTAGGTGTCGAAGACCCCGACGTACGGGCCGGCGACGAGCGCGGTGATGTAGCTGGAGATCCGGCCGGTGGGCTCGAAGGTCCAGACCCGGGTGTCGCCCTCGCCGACCGGTTCCGGGGTCGGCGAGTTGGAGACCACGACCCAGCCGTTCGGCGCGGTCACGGTGAACGCGAACGCGGCCTTCAGGTCGGGCTGCTCGAAGTTGGCGAAGACCCGGCGCGCGTCCGGCACCTCGAACTGGGTGTACAGGTAGGTCTCGCCGTCGACCGGGTCGACGAACCGGTGCAGGCCCTCACCGGTGTTGGTGTACTCGCAGTTCGCGACGACCCGCAGCTCGTTCTCGGCCGCCAGGCCCGGCAGCGGGATGCGGCTGTCGGCGAAGCTCGCCGGGTCGAGCCGCACGCCGTTGAGGACGACCTCCTCGACGCTCGGGGCGACGAGGTCGATGAAGGTCTCCGCGCCGGGGGTGGTGGCGGTGAACCGGACCACGGTGGTGGACCGGAAGGTACCGCCTTCACGGGCCGAACCGAGGTCGAGCTCGATGTCGTACGCGTCCACGTGGAGGAGGTCGGCCCGGGTGCGGGCCTCCTCACGGGTCAGGTTTGTGCCGGGCACTCGCTGCACTCCTTTGTCAGACTGATGCTCCGAATCCTCGCACGTCCAACGGACGGGGCGGCCGAAAAATCGCGGGCGGGGCGGGCCCGGGCGATCAGCCCGGTACTCGTCGAGGGCGGGGGGGGTGTGGGGGCGAAAAGATGGGGGGGGGGGGGGCCTTGGTCGCTCCCCCCTCCCCCCCCCCCCCCCCTTGGCCCGCGACGAGGGGTCATGCCCCGGTCGTCACCCGGCCGTCACCCCGGTCCACCCAACCCACCCGGTCCACCCGGGTCGCCGGTCGGTCGCCGGTCGGTTCGTCGGCCCGGCGTCACTTCTTCCACTTGGTCAGCGGACCGTCGCTGGCGCTGAAGCGGCGGAACGCGTAGACCGCGGCGCCGTCGTCCGAGATCAGGTACTCGGAGCTGCTGCTGCCGATGCCCATGCTGCTCGGCATGGTCATGGTGCCGAGGTCGGACAGCGAGCCGTCGGTCGGCGAGAGCGTCACCAGCCGAGCCGGCTTGTTGTAGCCCTGGTCGACGACCGCGCGGACCTTGCCGTCCTTGTCGGTCCCGGCCACCAGGCGCATGTCGTTGCTCGTCGAGCCGGAGGTGGCCGCCCAGAGCCGCTTGCCGGTGGTCAGGTCGTAGGCGTTGATGCCCGGCTTGCCGCCGCTGACCTGGACGTACAGCGTGGTGCCGCTGACCACGTTGCGGGTGAGGGCCTCGTCCTGGCCGGAGAGGCGCAGGCTGTCCGCACCGGGCTCCTTGACGGACATCTGGTTGCCCGGCTTGTTGTCCTTGTCGAACGGCAGGATGTAGTCGCCCTGCGGGCCGCTGGACATCAGCAGCACCAGCGGCTTGTCCTGGACGACGGAGTCGACCTGCTCGATGCTGCCGGTGAGGGTGATCGGGGCGCTGGTCGGCTTGCCGGTCTCGGCGTTGACGACGACCAGCTGCGACTTCGGGCCGGTGGTGCCGTAGCAGCGGTCGCTGACCGCGATCTGGACGCCGGCCGCCTTGCCGCGCACCGAGCAGTCCTTGTCGCGCGGCTGGAACTGCCAGGCCGGCTGGCCGTTGGCGATGTTCAGGGCGCCGACCATGTTGCCGCCGACGGCGACCACGTTCTCGGTGACGCTGAGGGTCGGCGAGGACATCCGGTCGGCCGAGACCTTGACGCTCCAGAGCAGCTTGCCCTGGGTCAGGTCGACGGCGCCGACGGTGGAGCAGTCGCTGTCACCGGTGTTGAAGGAGACGGCGGCGACGCCCTTGGAGTTGGCGCCGTAGGAGGCGGTGCACAGCTCCTTGCTGCCGGCCGGGACGGGAACGGTCCAGGCCTCCTTGCCGTCGGTCAGGTTGTAGGCCTTGATGCCCGAACCGTCGACGCGCACGGCGAGCTTGTCGGTGCCCCAGACGCCGAGCAGCTGGGTCGAGGTGTCCGCGCCGGCCGGCTTGGGGACGCTCCAGGCGACGTTGAAGCTGCCGCCCTTGGGCCCGGGGCCGGGGGTCGGGCCGCTGCTGGTCCCGCCGTTGTCGGTGGTGCCGCCGCTGTCCGCGGCGACCGGGCCCGGCGCCGGGTCGGGGTCGGGCTTGGGGTCCTTGAGCAGGACGACCAGGGCGACCACGATCGAGATCGCCAGCACACCGCCGATGATCCCGCCCCACAGCATCACGGGGTTGCGCTGCTTGGGCGGGACGGGCGCGACGGGGTAGCTGTACCCGGGCTGCTGTTGCTGCTGCGGGTAGTTGTAGCCGCCGGTGTTGTAGGCCTGCCCGGCGTTCGGGGCGCCGTACGGGGAACCGGGGACCGGGTCGTACGGGCCGAGCGGGGCGGCGCCGGGCGGCGGCGGGGCCTGGCTGGGGAACCCGGCCGCGGTCGGCGCGTACGCCGCGTACTCCGGGCTGCCGGCGGGCGGCTGCGCGGGCGGTGCCGGCGGTTGGGCGGGCGGCGGGCCCGCGGGCGCGGCCGGGCCCGGGACGGCCGCGCCGTCGAGCTGCGTCATCTGGTCCGCGACGGCGGCCGGATCCACACCGCCGCCCGGCGGGCGCCCGAACGAGACGCCCCGGTTGTCCTGCGGACCGTTGCCGGGCGTTTCGCCTGCCCCCGGCGTAGGGTGATCCCCTGCCATCTGATTCCCCGTCATGTCTGGAAGCGTCCCCTTGCCGGTGCCGTCCACGGCTCCGAGGGGACGGGTGAGAATTGGGCACCATGCTAGTGGTGTGTCGTTTTCGGCCGCCGCCAGGACAGCCGATCCCCGTCTCCGCAGGTCCAGGCCTCGCAACACCTTCACCCCCCGATCACCGCGCCCCCACGCCCGCGCCCCGGCGCTCCGGTCCGCGCCGGTCGGCCGCCGTCCGCGCCCGGGGCCCCTCCCGCCCCGGCCGGGACCACCGGCCGGGACCCCTGCCCGGGCCCCCGGGCCGTACCCTTCAGGAGTTGAAGGGGACGCCCGGCGGAGGGGTCCCCGCCCTGGGAGGGTGGATCATGTCGACGGACACACCGGGCTCGCAGTCGTCGCTGCACCGGGCGAACCTGGAACGGGTGCTCCGCGCGGTGCGGATGGCCGGCTCGCTGACCCAGGCCGAGATCGCCCGCGGCACCGGACTGTCCGCGGCCACCGTGTCCAACATCGTGCGGGAGTTGAAGGAGAGCGGCACCGTCGTGGTCGCCGACACCTCCTCCGGCGGCCGCCGCGCGCGCAGCGTCTCGCTCAGCGGGGACGCCGGCATCGTGGTCGGCATCGACTTCGGCCACACCCACCTGCGCGTCGCGGTCGGCAACCTGGCCCACCGGGTGCTGGCCGAGGAGAGCGCCCCGATCGACGTCGACGTCTCCGCCCAGCAGGGCTTCGACCGCGCCGAGGCGATGGTCGAGCGACTGCTGGCGCAGGCCGGGTTCCGCCCCGACAAGGTGATCGGCGTCGGCCTCGGCGTGCCCGGCCCGATCGACGTGGAGACCGGCGCGCTCGGCTCCACCGCGATCCTGCCCGGCTGGACGGGCATCGCCCCGGGCCGGGAGCTGACCGAGCGGCTCGGCATGCCGGTGCACGTGGACAACGACGCCAACCTGGGCGCGCTCGGCGAGCTGGTCTGGGGCGCCGGCCGCGGGCTGAGCGACCTCGCCTACATCAAGGTCGCCAGCGGCGTCGGCGCCGGGCTGGTGGTGAACGGGCAGATCTACCGCGGGCCGGGCGGCACCGCGGGTGAGATCGGGCACATCACCCTGGACGAGGCCGGGCCGGTCTGCCGCTGCGGCAACCGCGGCTGCCTGGAGACCTTCGTCGGCTCCCGCTACCTGCTCTCGCTGCTCGTCCCCACCCTCGGCCCGGACCTCAGCCTGCCCCGGGTGGTCGAGCTGGCCCAGCAGGGCGACCTCGGCTGCCGCCGGGTGATCGCCGACGCGGGCCGGCAGATCGGCACCGGCGTCGCCACCCTGTGCAACCTGCTCAACCCGCGCCGGGTGATCCTCGGCGGGGACCTCGCCGAGGCCGGCGAGCTGGTGCTCGCCCCGATCCGCGACTCGGTGGCCCGCTACGCGATCCCGAGCGCCGCCCGTCAGCTCTCGGTCGTCCCCGGCACGCTCGGCGGCCGGGCCGAGGTGCTCGGGGCGCTGGCCCTGGTGATGAGCGAGATGGGGGAGTCCGGCGCGCTCGGCCGCGCCTGACGCCGCAGGCCGGCGCACCACGGCCGGCGCACCGCGGTTGGCGCACCACGGCTGGCGCACCGCGGCCGGCGCACCGCGGACGGGGGCGTCCCGAACGTCCCGTCCCGAACGGTCGGCTCCGCCCGGATAAGCATGGTCGAACGCCAGTGCGTCAATCCGGCGTGACCCGCCTCCCCCGCCCGACCTCCCGGAATGGCGGTAAGGAACGGTGGCACCGGGCGCGCCGCTCGGCGTCCGGGAGGCGGACATTAGACTCGACCGGTCGGCCCCGGCCGGGACCGCCGGCGTGGCACCGGACCGGGCAGCGACGCCCGTCGCTTTCCGTGGTCCGCGAACACTGAACGAGGAGGAACGGGTGGCCCTGCTGACCCGCATTCGGGGACCGCGCGATCTCGACCGGCTCACGCCCGGACAGCTGGCCGCACTGGCCCAGGAGATCCGGACCTTCCTGGTGACCGAGGTCTCCAAGACGGGTGGCCACCTCGGGCCCAACCTCGGCGTGGTGGAGCTGACCATCGCGCTGCACCGGGTCTTCGACTCGCCGCGCGACCGCATCCTCTTCGACACCGGCCACCAGAGCTACGTCCACAAGCTGCTCACCGGCCGCCAGGACTTCTCCCGGCTGCGGATGAAGGGCGGCCTGTCCGGCTACCCGTCCCGCGCCGAGTCCGAGCACGACGTGATCGAGAACTCGCACGCCTCCACCGTCCTCTCCTACGCCGACGGCCTGGCCAAGGCCAACCAGATCCTGGGCAAGAACGACCCGGTCGTCGCCGTCATCGGTGACGGCGCGCTCACCGGCGGCATGGCCTGGGAGGCGCTGAACAACATCGCCGACGCCGAGGACCGCCCGCTCGTCATCGTCGTCAACGACAACGAGCGCTCGTACTCGCCGACCATCGGCGGCCTGGCCAACCACCTCGCCACCCTGCGCACCACCCAGGGCTACGAGCGGTTCCTGTCCTGGGGCAAGGACGCGCTCCAGCGCACCCCGGTGGTCGGCCAGCAGCTGTTCGAGACGCTGCACGGCGCCAAGAAGGGCCTCAAGGACTTCATCGCCCCGCAGGGCATGTTCGAGGACCTCGGCCTCAAGTACATCGGCCCGATCGACGGCCACGACATGACCGCCCTGGAGTCCGCGCTGACCAAGGCGCGCGGCTTCGGCGGCCCGGTGATCGTGCACTGCCTCACCGAGAAGGGCCGCGGCTACCACGCCGCCGAGAACAACGACGAGGACCGCTTCCACGCGGTCGGCAAGATCCACCCGGAGACCGGCCTGCCGATCCAGAGCGGCGGCGGGCGGAGCTGGACCTCGGTCTTCGCCGAGGAGATGGTCGCGCTCGGCCACGAGCGCGAGGACATCGTCGGCATCACCGCCGCCATGCTCCACCCGGTGGGCCTGGCCCCGTTCGCCGAGGCCTTCCCGGACCGCATCTTCGACGTCGGCATCGCCGAGCAGCACGCCGTCACCAGCGCGGCCGGCCTGGCCACCAACGGCCTGCACCCGGTGTTCGCGGTCTACGCGACCTTCCTCAACCGCGCCTTCGACCAGGTCCTGATGGACGTCGCCCTGCACAGGCTGGGCGTCACCTTCGTCCTGGACCGGGCCGGCGTCACCGGCGACGACGGGGCCTCGCACAACGGCATGTGGGACATGTCGATGCTGCAGCTCATCCCGTCCCTGCGGCTGGCCGCCCCGCGCGACGCCGAGCAGGTCCGCGCCCAGCTGCGCGAGGCCGTCGAGGTCAAGGACGCCCCGACCGTGGTCCGCTACTCCAAGGGCACGGTCGGCCCGGCCGTCCCCGCGGTCGGCCGGATCGGCGGCATGGACGTGCTGCGCGCCGCCGAGGAGCCCTCCGGCGCCCACCGCGCCGACGTGCTGATCGTCTCGGTCGGTGCGATGGCCCCCACCAGCCTGGAGGTCGCCGACCTGCTGGCCGCCCGGGGCATCACCGCCACCGTGGTGGACCCGCGCTGGGTCAAGCCGGTGGACCGGGCCCTGCCGGGCCTGGCGGCCGAGCACCGGGTGGTCGTCACCATCGAGGACAACGGCCGGGTGGGCGGCGTCGGCGCGGCCGTGGCGCAGGCGCTGCGGGACGCGGACGTGGACCTGCCGGTGCGCGACTTCGGCATCCCGCAGGAGTTCCTGGACCACGCCAGCCGGGCCGAGATCCTGGCCGAGATCGGCCTGAACGCCCCGGACATCGCCCGAAAGGTGACCGCGCTGGTCGCCAAGCTGGACGCGGCGCCGGTCGAGGCCTGACCGGAGGCCGTCCGGGCGGAGCGGTCCCCGTTCCGTTGACGACCATTTGTCGTAACTCCGTAACAGTTCGTCACGGAACAAGCTGACAATCGCACTGAAAGGCGGGACCGGCGCCATCGGCGCCGATCCCGCCCGGTAGGTTGTCATCCGTGCCGACCCCCACCCGCCTCCGCCTCATCGGACTGGCCGAGCGCCTGCCCGAGCGCGTCCGTACCCGTCTGCTGACCGGGTACTGGACCAGGCTGGTGCCGGTGCTCGCGCTGGTCGCGCTGGTCACCCACATCCCCTCCTTCGCCCGGCCCGTCTGGAGCCCGGACGAGGGCTTCCTGGCGACCCAGGCCCGGATGCTGGCGGACGGCGGCGTGCTGTACGACACCGTGGTGGACCGCAAGCCCCCGCTGCTGCCCTGGCTCTACCAGGCCTGCTTCGCGGTCTTCGGCTCCGCCTCGCTCTGGCCGCTGCGCACCCTGGCGGTGGTGGCCCACCTGGTCACGGCGATCCTGCTGGCCTCGATCGCCCGCGGCCGCTGGGGCAACCGGGCCGGGGCCGGGGCCGGGCTGCTCTACCTGCTGGTCTCCATCGGGCTCTCCCCGGAGGACACCCAGGCGGCGACCTTCGAGGTCTTCATGCTGCCCGCCATGGTGGCCGCCTTCCGGTACGCCGAACGGCGCCGCTGGCTGGCCGCGGGCATCGCGGTCGCCCTGTGCTCACTGACCAAGCAGACCGGCGGCGCGGTGCTGCTGCCGGTGCTCTGGATGCTCTTCCAGGACACCCGCCGGCGCGGGGTGCGCTGGCCGCCCGCGCTGTTCAAGATCGGGTTCGGCTTCACCCTGCCGATAGCGCTGGTCGCGGTGATCCTCACCAAGCCCAAGGGCTTCCTCTTCTGGGTGGTCACCGGCAGCGGCGACTACGCCTCCTTCGGCGGCGCCTGGCTCCAGATGCTCGGCCGGGCCCTCGGCAACTCGGCCATCCTGGTCGGGGCCGGCCTGGGCTTCCTGCTCCCGGTCGGGCGCAGGCTCTGGCTCAAGTACCGCCACCGCCCGCTGCCGGTGGCCGGCGAGGAGCACGGCTCGACCACCGATCTGTGGGTCTGGCTGCTCTCCTCGGTGGTCGCGGTCAGCGTGGGCTTCCACTTCTTCGGCCACTACTACCTCCAGCTGATGCCGCCGCTGGTGCTGCTGGGCACCGGGGCGGTCGCCACCTCGGCGATCCGCTGGAAGCCCGTCCTGGCGTACACCACGGTCGCCGCCACGGTGTTCTGGAGCCTGGCACTGGCCTGGCCGGGGGAGCGGCTCAACCGCACCACCGAGGTCGCCACCGCCGTCGCCGCCCAGACCACCCCCAAGGACACCGTGCTGGTCTGGGGCATGCACCCCGAGCTGTACTGGCTGGCCGACCGCAAGCCCGCCACCCGCTACCTGACCGCGGGCTTCCTCACCAACTACAGCGGCGGCAAGGACGGCAACCAGAACGTCGGCGAGCAGTTCAGCGTCGCCAACGCCTGGCAGACCTTCGACAAGGACCTCGCCAACGGCCTGCCCGAGGTCGTGGTCGACGACTCCGGCATCGCCCCGTACCAGCCGGTCATGATCCCCCGGATGGAGAACCTGCTGGACACCCACTACGAGATGGTCGGCGTCTTCGCCGACACCGTGGTCTACCGCCTCAAGCACTGAGACGCCCGCGTCCGGGCCGGCGGGGCGGCAGCGCTGTCCACACCCGTTCCGCGCGGCAACGCCGTACACACCCGTTCCGACGACGGCGCCGTGCACAGCCCCACGTTCCGGAGGCAACCCCGTACACGGCCCGTGCTCGGGGGCAACCTGCACACGGCCGTGCTCGGGCGGCAACCCCGTACACACCGAGGAGCCCCGGTGACCAGCTGGTCACCGGGGCTCCTCCGTGTTCCGGGTACGGGCCGTGCCTAGGCGGGCACCGAGGCCACGCCGGGGGCGAGGAAGGTCTTGCCGTTCACCCGCTCCGAGACGCCCTCACGGTCCAGGTACGGGGTGATCCCGCCCAGGTGGAAGGGCCAGCCGGCACCGGTGATCATGCAGAGGTCGATGTCCTGCGCCTCGGCGACGACACCCTCCTCCAGCATCAGACCGATCTCCTGCGCCACGGCCTCCAGGGCGCGGGCGCGGACCTGCTCCTCGGTGAGCACCGAGTCGCCGAAGGACAGCAGCTCCAGCACCTCGGGGTCGAGGACCTGCTGCCCGTCCGTCCAGGTGTAGAAGCCGCGCTTGCCGGCCTTGACCACCTTGGCGAGGTTCTCGGAGACGGTGAACCGCTCCGGGAAGGCGCCGTGCAGGGTCTCCGAGACGTGCAGGGCGATGGCCGGGCCGACCAGCTCCAGCAGCACGATCGGGGACATCGGCAGGCCGAGCGGCTCGACGGCCTTCTCGACGTCGGCGATCGGGGTGCCCTCGTCGATGATGCCCTGGATCTCGCCCATGAAGCGGGTCAGGATCCGGTTCACCACGAACGCCGGGGCGTCCTTGCAGAGCACCGAGGTCTTCTTCAGCTTCTTCGACACGGCGAAGGCGGTGGCCAGCGCGGCGTCGTCGGTGCTGTCGCCGCGGACGATCTCCAGCAGCGGCAGGATCGCGACCGGGTTGAAGAAGTGGAAGCCGACGACCCGCTCGGGGTGCTTCAGCTTCGAGGCCATCTCGGTGACCGACAACGAGGAGGTGTTGGTCGCCAGCACGCAGGTCGGCGAGACCACGTTCTCCAGGTCCGCGAAGACGGCCTGCTTGACGCCCATCTCCTCGAACACGGCCTCGATGACGAAGTCCGCGTCGCCGAAGGCGGCGGCCTTGTCCAGCGAGCCGGAGACCAGGCCCTTGAGGCGGTTGGCCTTGTCCTGGCTGATCCGGCCCTTGCCGAGCAGCTTGTCGATCTCGGCGTGGACGTAGCCGACGCCCTTGTCGACGCGCGCCTGGTCGATGTCGGTGAGGACCACCGGCACCTCCAGACGGCGGGCGAACAGCAGCGCCAGCTGCGAGGCCATCAGACCGGCGCCGACGACGCCGACCTTGGTGACCGGGCGGGCCAGCGACTTGTCCGGCGCGCCGACCGGGCGCTTGGCCCGGCGCTGCACCAGGTTGAAGGCGTAGATGCCGCTGCGCAGCTCGCCGCTCATGATGAGGTCGGCCAGGGCCGTGTCCTCGGCGTCGAAGCCGGCCTGCAGGCTGGCCTTGTCGGCGAGGTCGAAGTCCTTGGCGGCGGCGATGATGTCCAGCGCCCGGTAGGCGGCCGGAGCGGCGCCGTGCACCTTGGCGTCGGCGACCATGCGGCCCCAGAGGACGGCGTCGTCCCAGGCCTTGCCGCGGTCGATCGCCTCGCGCTCGACGACGACGTCGCCCTTGAGGACCTTGGCGGCCCAGAGCAGCGACTGCTCCAGGAAGTCGGCCGGCTCGAAGATCGCGTCGGCGATCCCCAGCTCGAACACGTCCTTGCCCTTGAGCTGCTTGTTCTGGTTCATCGAGTTCTCGATGATGACCTTGACGGCGTTACCGGCACCCACCAGGTTCGGCAGGATGGTGCAGCCGCCCCAGCCGGGGACGAGGCCGAGGAAGACCTCGGGCAGCGAGAAGGCCGGGACGCCCGCCGACACCGTGCGGTAGTCGCAGTGCAGGCCGACCTCGACGCCGCCGCCCATCGCCGCGCCGTTGTAGAAGGCGAAGGTGGGGACGGGCAGCGAGGCGATCCGCTTGAAGACGTCGTGGCCGCCCTTGCCGATGGCCAGCGCGTCCGCGTGCTCCGTGAGCAGCTCGACGCCCTTGAGGTCGGCGCCGACCGCGAAGATGAACGGCTTGCCGGTGATCGCGGCACCGACGATCGCGCCCTCGGCGGCCTCGGCCTCGACCTGGTCCAGCGCCTCGTTCAGCTTGAGCAGCGAGCCCGGGCCGAAGGTGGTCGGCTTGGTGTGGTCGAAGCCGTTGTCCAGGGTGATCAGGGCCAGCCGGCCGGCCTGCAGCGGCAGGTCGAGGTGGCGGACGTGCGCGGTCGTGACGACCTCGCCCGGGAAGAGCTCGGCGCCGCGGGTCAGCAGCTCAGTGGTGTTGGCCATGGTCACTTACCACCCTCGACCTGAGACGACGTTTCCGCTCCGCTCCAATGCGGGTTCTCCCAGATGATCGTGCCGCCCATGCCGAAGCCGATGCACATCGTGGTGAGGCCGTAGCGGACCTCCGGGCGCTGCTCGAAGCGGCGGGCCAGCTGGTTCATCAGGCGCACGCCGGAGGAGGCCAGCGGGTGGCCGAAGGCGATCGCGCCGCCGTACGGGTTGACCCGCTCGTCGTCGTCCGCGATGCCGAAGTGGTCCAGGAAGGCCAGGACCTGGACGGCGAAGGCCTCGTTGACCTCGAAGGCCTGGATGTCGTCGATGGTCAGACCGGCCTTGGCCAGCGCCTTCTCGGTGGCCGGCACCGGGCCGACGCCCATGACCTCGGGCTCGACGCCCGCGAAGGCGAACGAGACCAGGCGCATCTTCACCGGGAGGCCGAGCTCCTCGGCGACGTCCTCGGCGGCCAGCAGCGAGGCGGTGGCACCGTCGTTCAGACCGGCCGAGTTGCCCGCGGTGATGTTGCCGTGCGGGCGGAACGGGGTCTTGAGGCCCGCCAGGTTCTCCATCGTGGTGCCCGGGCGCATCGGCTCGTCCACGGTGGCCAGGCCCCAGCCGGTCTCGCCGACCTCGGGGTTGGTGTTGCGGATCGTGATCGGCACCAGGTCGGGCTGGATGTCGCCGTTGGCGTACGCCTTGGCGGCCTTCTCCTGCGAGCGCACGGCGTAGGCGTCGCAGCGCTCCTTGGTCAGGTGCGGGAACCGGTCGTGCAGGTTCTCCGCGGTCATGCCCATGAACAGGGCGGACTCGTCGACCAGCTTCTCGGAGACGAAGCGCGGGTTCGGGTCGACGCCCTCGCCCATGGGGTGGCGGCCCATGTGCTCGACGCCGCCGGCCACGACCACGTCGTACGCGCCGAAGGCGATGCCGCCCGCGGTGGCGGTCACGGCGGTCAGCGCGCCGGCGCACATGCGGTCGATCGAGTAGCCGGGCACGGACTTCGGCAGGCCGGACAGCAGGGCGGCGGTGCGCCCGATGGTCAGACCCTGGTCGCCGATCTGCGTGGTGGCCGCGACGGCGACCTCGTCGATGCGCTCGACGGGCAGGTTCGGGTTACGGCGCACGAGCTCCCGGATGCACTTGACGACCAGGTCGTCGGCGCGCGTCTCGTGGTAGATGCCCTTCGGGCCGGCCTTGCCGAACGGGGTGCGGACGCCATCGACGAAGACGACGTCCCTCGCGGTACGAGGCACGGGGGCTCTCCTCCCAGGGACCAACATTTAGGTGGGCGGGCTGCCGCCGTCGAAGACCCGAGCGGCGCCGCATCACGGCCATGCTACCCGCCGGTAACCAACCTGCCCAGGCCCCTCGGAGGGATCTGACCATGTGTCTCCCGACACGTTCCCCGGCCGTCCGACCAGGAGCGCCGTTCCCGGGTACGGCGAAGGGGATGTCGCCCGTACGGACGACATCCCCTTCCCGTGTTGCCGGATCGGCCCGGACCGCGACCGGCCCGAACGCCGGTCGGACCCCGGCCCGACCGGCCCCGCGCGGCCATGGGCCACGGGACATCGGCCCCGACCGGCCCCGCGCCGTGATCAGTCCTGGGCGACGACCGCCGCGGCGAAGGCGGCGGCCACCGCCGGCGCCACCAGGTCCACCTGCCACTGCCGGGCGCCGAGCCCGCGCAGTGCGGCGGCCACGCCCTCCGGGCCCGGGTCGGCCGGCGGTTGCCAGGAGACCCGCCGGACCAGGTCCGGGGTGATCAGGTTCTCGGCCGGCAGGTGGTGGCGCTCGGCCAGCTCGCCGATCGCGCTGCGCGCGCCGGAGAGCCGGGCGGCGGCCACCGGGTCCTTCTCGGCCCAGGCCCGCGGCGGCGGCGGCCCCTCGTGCGGCGCGGTGGCCGGCGGCAGCAGGTTCTCCGGGACCTCCCGGCCGCGCTGCACGGCCGCCAGCCACTGCTCCAGCTGGCGCCGGTGCACCCGGGGGCCGAAGCCCTGGACGGCCTGCAGGGAGGCGATGTTCAGCGGCATGGCAAGTGCGGCGTTGACGATCGCCGCGTCCGCGAGCACCCGGCCGGGGGAGACGTCGCGGTCCTGCGCCATCCGGTCGCGGGCGAGCCACATCTCGCGCACCACGGCCAGCTGACGGCGGCGGCGGACCTTGTGCAGCTGGGAGGTGCGGCGCCACGGGTCGGTGCGCGGGGCCGGGCGGGGCGCGGCGGCGATCGAGGCGAACTCCTCCATCGCCCAGCCGAGCTTGCCCTGGGCGTCCAGCTCCCGTTCGAGTGCGTCGCGCAGCTCGACCAGCACCTCGACGTCCAGAGCGGCGTAGCGCAGCCACGGCTCGGGCAGCGGGCGGGTGGACCAGTCGACCGCGGAGTGCTCCTTGGCGAGGCTCAGCCCGAGCACGTTCTCGGTCATCGGCCCGAGGCCGACCCGGGCGAAGCCGGCGATCCGCCCGGCCAGCTCGGTGTCGAAGAGGCGCCGGGGTCTCATGCCGACCTCGGCGAGGCAGGGCAGGTCCTGGCTGGCCGCGTGGACCACCCATTCGGCGTCCTCGACGGCCCGGCCGAGCTCACTGAGGTCCGGGCAGGCGATCGGGTCGATCAGGGCGGAGCCGGAACCCTCGCGGCGCAGCTGGATGAGGTAGGCGCGCTGCCCGTAGCGGTAGCCGGAGGCCCGTTCGGCATCGACGGCCACCGGTCCGGTGCCCCCCGCGAAGGCGGCGACGACGGCGGCCAGCGCCCGGTCGTCCGCCACCACGGGTGGGATCCCGTCCTTCGGTTCGAGGAGCGGGACCGGGGCTGCTTCTTCTGGGATGGCTGCTACGGCGTCGGTCACCCCCCAAGGGTACGACGGTCCTCACGGCCGGGAGTGTTGTCGGACTGGTCAGACTGTTGATCGCCGAGCGATCGCGGGGCGGGCGGCACAGGACCGCGCGGGCGCCGTACGGGGCTTCGTGGCGGCGCCGTGGGGGTGACACGGGGGGACGGTGCGAAGGCCGGCCAGCCCGCCCGTCCCCGGGCGGACTGCGCGCCGGGAGGCCGGGGGCCGCACGGCGGGGGGGGGGGAAGGGGGAGGAGGATGAACGGTGAACACGGGAC
>NZ_JBHVJT010000008.1:96853-122983 GCF_042798815.1 Kitasatospora sp. NPDC057738
GGACCGCTGCGGCGGCCGAGGAGGAACGTTCCTCCTCGGCCGCCGCAGCGGTCCGGAGCGCCCGGCTCAGTGGATGATGCCGGTGCGCAGCGCGACCGCGACCATGCCGGCGCGGTCGCCGGTGCCCAGCTTGCGGGCGATCCGGGCGAGGTGGCTCTTGACGGTGAGCGCCGACAGGCCCATCGCCACGCCGATCGCCTTGTTGGACTGTCCCTCGGCGACCAGTCGCAGCACCTCCACCTCGCGACCGGAGAGCTCGCGGTAGGCGGCCTGCTGCGCGCCCGGCGCACCGGGTGCTCCGGGGGCGCCCGGCGCACCGGCCGCGCCCGGCATGCCCGGCATCCCGGGGCGGCGCATCCGGCCGGCCATCCCGGCGGCGCCGAGCGGCATCCCGGGGCGGCCCGGCATCGCGACGTTCGTCCGGGTACCGGTCACCACGTATCCCTTGACACCGCCGGCCAGTGCGCTGCGGACCGCGCCGATGTCGTCGGCGGCGGACAGTGCCAGGCCGTTGGGCCAGCCCGCGGCGCGGGTCTCGGCGAGGATGGTCAGCCCGGAGCCGTCCGGGAGGTGCACGTCGGCGACGCAGATGTCGCGGGGAGTGGAGACCCGGGGGCGGGCCTCGGCGATGGAGGACACCTCGATCACGTCGCGGACGCCGAGTGCCCACAGGTGGCGGGTGACGGTGTTTCGGACACGGGGATCGGCGATGACCACCATGGCGGTGGGCTTGGTCGGCCGGTAGGCGACCACGTTTGCGGGGTGCTCAAGAAGGACCGACACCAGGCCTCCTGCGGGGAGTGGCGGACGGAACCCCGATGGGGGCGGTCGGAGTGTTCCGCGTTCGGAAAGGGTCACAGTCTGCTTCGGCAGCAACCGTGCCCGGCTTTAGCGAAAGATCACGATCTAGTGAGTAACAATACGGACAAATCGCGCAAATGATTGATGCGACATGCCCGGTATTCGCACAAAATCGATCAGATTCGGTGTCGATCGGTCGGTGTCGACCGGTGAATTGACGAAGAGCGGGTCCGAAGTCACACTCCGTCAGCCCTGGGGGTGGCGTACGGCCCCCGGGCGCCGTCGGGCCCGCACACCACCCGTCAGTGCGACCGGGGGCGTCGCCGGGCCGGCATCGGGACCACTCCACCGAGTGAAGGAACCTCGGCGGGCCCCTGCGGGGCCGGGGCGGTCGGCGGCAGGCCGGCGCTGACGCACAGCAGGTCCGCCCAGGCCGCCAGGTGCCGCTCGAAACGGCCGTCGGCCGGGGTCCAGGAGGCCCGGATCTCGATCTCCGTCGAGGACGGGCGGTCCGCCAGGCCGCCGAAGTACTGGGAGGAGGCCAGGCTCACCGTGCCGGACGGCTCCGCGTACCCGGCGCCGTGCGCCTGCAGGGTGTCCAGCAGCCAGGACCAGCCCACCTCGGAGACCATCGGGTCGCCCGCCATCTCCGGCTCCAGCTCGGCCCGGGTCATCGTGACCACCCGGAACTCCCCGTTCCAGGCCTCCTGCCCGGCCGGGTCGTACAGCAGCACCAGCCGGCCGTCCGCCAGCTCCTCGCCGTCGACCTCGACCGAGGCGGTCACCGCGAACGAGTACGGGGCGAGCCGGCGCGGCGCCGGCGCGGGGGAGAGCTGCACCTCGGGCCGCAGCCGGGCCCCGTCCAGGGCCGCCACGGCCGCCCGGAACTCGCTCGGCACCCCCTCGTGCCCCGCTCCGCCACCTGCTCCGCCACCCTGTGCGGGGTGCCCTCCGACCGCTGCCATGCCCCGAAGACTAGGTCGAAGAACGGGGTTATCGCCGCAACTTCTCTCCCAGCGGCGTGCCGGAACGGCAAACCCGGACAGATCTTGGAGGAACCGACGAGACCGGCCGGGAAACCGGGCCCGGCACGCGTGCGAAGATTTGACGCGTGAGCGAGACAACGGCAGACACCACGGCGCCCACCGACGGCGGCCAGACCACCCCCCGGCGTCGCGGCGCCGCGCACGACTCCGCGTTCCTGCGCGCCTGCCGGCACGAGCCCGTGCCGCACACGCCGGTGTGGTTCATGCGCCAGGCCGGCCGCTCGCTGCCCGAGTACCTGAAGGTCCGCGAGGGCATCCCCATGCTGGAGTCCTGCATGCGGCCCGAGCTGGTCAAGGAGATCACCCTCCAGCCGGTGCGCCGGCACAAGGTGGACGCGGCGATCTTCTTCAGCGACATCGTGGTGCCGCTCAAGGCCGTCGGCATCGACGTCGACATCAAGCCCGGCATCGGCCCCGTCATCGCCGACCCGATCCGCACCGTCGAGGACCTGAAGCGGCTGCGCCCGCTGGAGCCGGACGACGTCCCCTACATCACCGAGGCCGTCGGCCTGCTGGTGGACGAGCTCGGCGAGACCCCGCTGATCGGCTTCGCCGGGGCGCCGTACACGCTGGCCAGCTACCTGATCGAGGGCGGGCCGTCCAAGAACCACGAGAACACCAAGGCCATGATGTACGGGCAGCCCGAGCTGTGGGCCGCCCTGGTGGACCGGCTCGCGGACATCACCTCGGCCTTCCTCAAGGTCCAGATCGAGGCCGGCGCCTCGGCCGTCCAGCTGTTCGACTCCTGGGTCGGCGCGCTCGCGCCGGACGACTACCGCCGCTCGGTGATGCCGTCCAGCACCAAGGTCTTCGACGCCGTCGCCGAGTACGGCGTGCCGCGGATCCACTTCGGCGTCGGCACCGGCGAACTGCTCGGCCTGATGGGCCAGGCCGGCGCGGACATCGTCGGCGTCGACTGGCGGGTGCCGCTGAACGTCGCCGCCGAGCGGGTCGGCCCGGGCAAGGGCCTGCAGGGCAACCTCGACCCGGCGGTGCTGTACGCGCCCACCGCGGTGGTGGAGACCAAGGCCGCCGAGGTGCTGCGGGCCGCCGAGGCGCTCGGCACCAGCGGCCACATCTTCAACCTCGGCCACGGCGTGCTGCCGTCCATGGACCCGGACGCGCTCAGCCGCCTCGTCGCCTTCGTCCACGAGGCCAGCGCGCGCTGACCTCCCGGTGGCGGGCCCCTGCCGCTCCGGGGCCCGCTACCCGGCCGTGACCTCGATCCCGGCCCGGCGCAGCAGCGCCGCCGTCACCCCGTCGCCGGGGCGCAGCTCCCCGGTGAACGACCCGTCGTACACCTGCCCGCAGCCGCAGGACGGGCTGCGCGCCATCAGCACCGCCCGCCGGGCCCCCGCCTCCTCGGCGGCGGCGAGCGCCGCCCGGGCGCCGGCCAGGAACTCCGCGGTGCAGTCCGCCCCGGTCGCGTCCACCACCCGGGCCCGCCCGTCCAGCACGTCCGCGCCGTCCCCGCCCACGATCTCCGCCGGCGGCCGCGGCGTCGGCAGCCCGCCCGCCCCCTCCGGGCACACCACCACGGCCCGCCCCCGCTCGACCAGCCGCACGGCGTCGTCGGAGGTCTTCGCCCGCCCGTCGTACCGGCAGGGGATCCCGGCCAGACACGCACTCACCATGATCGGTTCCATGGCACACAGACTAAGTGGCGGTCCGCCGCGTCCCCGATCTCGCTATCTTGGGGCACGCCGAGGCCGGAATCCCGCACTACTGGATCGTCGAGGAGGACGACGGCCTGCCGGTCGTGCACGTCTACGAGCTGGACCGGGTCACCGCTTCCTACGCACCCGCCGGAATCTTCCGCGGCAGGCTGGAACGCCCGGTGCCGTTCCCGATCGCGATCGACCTCGGGCGTGCAGGGGATTGAGGGTCCGGCGTAAAGACCTGCGAGACTGCGGAGCATGTCGGATGCACAGGTCGTCGTCGTCGGTGGTGGGATCGCGGGGCTGGCCGCGGCCGCTTTCCTGAGCGGTGCCGCCGGGGGGCCCGCGCGGGCGCGGGTCACGCTGCTGGAGGCGTCCGGGCGGGTCGGCGGGAAGCTGTGGGGCGGAGAGGTCGGCGGGGTCCGGGTGGACCTCGGGGCCGAGTCGGTGCTGGCCCGGCGGCCGGAGGCGGTGGACCTGGCACGGGCGGTCGGGCTCGGCGAGGAACTGGAGCCGCCGACCACCGCGAAGGCCGCGATCTGGACCCGCGGCGCGCTGCGGCCGCTGCCCGGCGGGCAGGTGATGGGCGTCCCCGGTGACCTGGAGGCGCTGGCCGCCTCCGGCGTGCTGACCGACGAGGGGCTGGAGCGGGCCCGGAACGAGCGGCCCGGCGAGATCGGCGAGGACGTCGCGATCGGCCGCTACGTCGCCGACCGGCTGGGCCAGGAGGTCGTGGACCGGCTGGTCGAGCCGCTGCTCGGCGGCGTCTACGCCGGCCGCGCCGAGGAGATCTCGCTGCGCGCCGCCGTCCCGCAGCTGCTGCCGATCGCGCGCGGCGGCGGCTCGCTGGTCGAGGGCGTGCACGAGCTGGCCTCCCGGCCGAAGGTGGTCGGCACCCCGGTGTTCCAGGGCCTGCGCGGCGGCCTCGGCACCCTGCCCGGCGCGGTCGCCGCGGCCTGCGTCAAGGCGGGGGTGGACCTGCGCACCGACGCCCCGGTGGACGAGCTGCGCCGCACCCCCGACGGCTGGCGGGTGGTGGCCGGCGGCGAGGTGCTGCACGCGGACGCCGTGGTGCTGGCCGTCCCGGCCCCCGTCGCGGCCCGGCTGCTGCGCGAGGACGCCCCGGCGGCCGCCACCGACCTGGACGCCGTCGAGTACGCGGGCATGGCCCTGGTGACCCTGGCCTTCCGCCGCGCCGACCTGGCCGAGCCGCCCGGCGGCAGCGGCTTCCTGGTGCCGCCGGTGGACGGGCGGCGGATCAAGGCCTCGACCTTCTCCTCCAACAAGTGGGGCTGGCTGGAGCGTTCCGCGCCGGACGCGTTCCTGCTGCGCACCTCGCTGGGCCGGTACCGCGAGGAGGAGGCGCTGGGGCTGCCGGACGAGGAGCTGGTGGCCCGCTCGCTGGCGGACCTGGAGGAGGCGATCGGGCTGACCGCCCGGCCGTACGACACCTTCGTCTCCCGCTTCACGGCCGGTCTGCCGCAGTACCCGGTGGGGCACCTGGACCGGGTGGCCCGGGTGCGGGCCCAGGTGGCGCGGGTGGGCGCGCTGGCGCTGTGCGGCGCCGCGTACGACGGGGTGGGCATTCCGGCGTGCATCGGTTCGGCGGCCGCCGCTGCGGCCGCCGTCGACAGACTGTTGACCCCGGCGACCGGGGAAGGCTCCACGGAGAGGACAATGGGCGCATGACTGAGAGCGTTGAGCGGGAGCAGCAGCCCGAGAAGAAGAAGGCGCGCGACCTGAACCAGGTCATCCGCTACACGATGTGGTCGGTGTTCAAGCTCAAGGGCGCCCTGCCCGAGGACCGCACCGCGCTGGCCGCCGAGGTGGACGAGCTGTTCGCCCAGCTGGCCGCCAAGGACGTGACCGTGCGCGGCACGTACGACGTCTCCGGTCTGCGCGCGGACGCCGACATCCTGGTCTGGTGGCACGCCGCCGACTCGGACGACCTCCAGGAGGCGTACAACCGCTTCCGCCGCACCGGCCTCGGCCGGCTGCTGGAGCCGGTCTGGTCGAACATGGCGCTGCACCGCCCGGCCGAGTTCAACAAGTCGCACATCCCGGCCTTCCTGGCCGACGAGCGCCCGCGCGACTACGTCTGCGTGTACCCGTTCGTCCGCTCCTACGAGTGGTACCTGCTGCCGGACGCCGAGCGGCGCGCGATGCTCGCCGAGCACGGCCAGATGGCGCGCGGCTACCCGGACGTGCGGGCCAACACGGTGGCCTCGTTCGCGCTCGGCGACTACGAGTGGCTGCTCGCCTTCGAGGCCGACGAGCTGCACCGGATCGTCGACCTGATGCGCGATCTGCGCCCCTCCCGGGCCCGGCTGCACGTCCGTGAGGAGGTGCCGTTCTTCACCGGTCGGCGCAAGCCGGTCAGCGAGCTGCTGAACGGCCTGGTCTGACGGTTCCCGCGGTTCCTCCCGGAGGCCGGCTCCCCGACGGGGAGCCGGCCTCCGGCGTCGCTACGGGCGCGGCCCGGCGAACTCGCGCAGTACGGAGGTGTAGTGGTCGCCGAGGTCGACCCGGGTGACGTCCTCGAAACGGAACCTCGTCGGCTCCGGGTGCCAGCGCGCCTCGGGGTCGACCTCGTGCAGCCGCAGCGAGGCGGGCCGCAGCGCGGTGACCGTACCGACCCAGCAGGCGCCGGGGTCGCGGCGCTCGGTGTGCAGGGCGATCAGACCGTACTCGGCGCAGGCGGCGGTGAGCAGGCCGGGCAGGTCGTCCAGCGGCAGGTCGGCGCCGGGCGGGCGGACCGGCCACAGGCCGCGGCGGCGCAGCACCCGTACGGTCAGGCTCTCGGGGCCGCCCCGGTCGCGGACCTTGTGCAGGTCGGCGGTGCGGACGGCGCTCCAGCCGTCGAGGCGGTGGTCGGTGCAGGTGGCGAGCAGGGTCCAGACCGGGCCGGTGCCGAGGACGAAGCCCTCCAGCCGGTCCGCGCCGGGGATGGAGCGGCGCAGCCGGACCGGGCGGCCCTCGGAGCGGGCGCGCTCCAGCGTCGCGAGGCCCTTCCGGCCGAGGGCGGGTGAGTCCGGGGCGCGGTCGGCGGGGCGCCGCTCGGCGGGGTCGGGTGCGTCCATGGATGGGAGTCTGCCCTGGTCGCAGCGGTCGGCGCAGCCGGTTTTCAGGTCCGGTGCGGGCGCAGGGCGGCGCGGAGCCGGGCGTCGGGCAGGACGGCCGGGCCGTTCATGGCGACGGCGGTGAGCAGTTCGCGCTCCTCGTCGTCGGCCAGGCCGCGCTGGCGGGTCGGACGGACCTCGCGCAGTACCTCCTGGCCGACCGGGGAGGCCCAGCGGGTGTACGGGTAGACGTCCACCCGGGCCATCAGCAGGGTGCCCGAGGTGAGCGCCACCGGCAGGGAGAACCAGGCGAGCGGGGCGAGGGTGTCACCCCCGGTGAAGCCGCCGAGGGCCAGCGAGGCGGCCAGCAGCACCAGCGTCAGCAGCAGCGCGTGCCGGACCTGCCGGACCACCACCACGGTGTTGCGCTGCACCAGGGCCGGGGTGGCCAGGCCCGCCAGGGTGAGCCGGGCGCCGATCTCCAGCACGGTGGGGTGCTCGGCCATGGCCCGGCGCAGCTCGTCGGTCCGGCACTGGACCTCGGGGCCGACGGTGGCGATGACCGCCCGCTCCAGGCGGCTGCGGCCCCTGGGGTCGACCACGGTGGTCCAGCCGGTGTGCGCCAGGTGCAGCCGCCCGCGGCCGGTCATCAGGACGAGGGCGAGTTCGACCACCCGGTCCGGGCCGCCGGCCAGGTAGGCGGTCTCGTACAGGCCGATGCCGACGGCTTCGGGGGGCCGCAGGCCGGCCTGGTCGGCCAGGGCGTCGGCGGTGGCGGTCATCCGGACCAGTCGGAGGCAGGACAGGACCGCCGCGACACAGGCCGGTATGAGGAACAGCAACCACATGGGCTTGTTGTATGCCTGCGTCGACGGCGGGCGGAACGTCTTCCCGGTCCGCGATACCGAACTGTGACGTCCGGCGGCGCGCCCGGCGGGTCTCAGGAGCCGCCGCAGCCGCCGCCACAGCTCGACCCGCAGCTGGAGGAGGACGAGGACCCGCAGCTGGATGAGGACGAGGACCCGCAGCTCGACGAAGAGGATCCGCAGCTCGACGAGGAGGACCCGCAGCTGGACGAGCCGCAACCGGAGCCGGAGGAACCGGAGTCGGAGGACCCGCACCAGGAGGCGGAGCCGCCGTCGGAGCCGGAGGAACCGGAGGAGCACGAGGACGCCGACGACGCCGACGACGAGGAGGACGAGGACGACGAGGAGGCGTTCGCGGCGACCGCCTGCCGTACGGCCTCCTCCTCGGCCGACGCGGTCAGCATCGCGGCCTCCAGCTCCGGGTTGTCCAGCCCGGCGGCGGCCAGGCCGCCGAGCGCGAGCGCGCCCAGCAGCGCGCCGCCGGCCAGCCGGGGCGGCATCCCGGCGTTGGGCTTCCACGGAGTGCCCTGCATCAGGGAGAGCTGGCGCTGCCCGGCCGGGGTGATCCGGCCCTTGACCGGCGCGGTGGCGAGCAGCGCGGTGAGGCCCCCGAACAGCAGGAGGCCCGGGACCCAGAGGTTCGGGCGGTCGTGGCCGGCGGTGCCGTCGTCGAGCAGCAGGGAGGCCACCGCGGAGGCCACCACGAGCAGCAGCGCGAGCCAGAGCAGCCGACGGGCTGTGCGGGCCCGCCGCAGCCGCTCGGGGCGGCGCAGCAGGCCGCGGTCGGCGAGCCGGTCACCGATCTCCTGGACGGCGGCGGAGCGCATCACGGTGTGGCGCAGCGAGCCGAGTTGACGGCTGCCGGTCGGACCGACCGCGTCCTGGACCGCCTTGTCGACGGCGTCGTACGGCTTGGAGCCGGTGAGCGTGACCAGACCGGAGCGGCTGATCACGACCTGCTCGCTCATGTGCATCCGGACCACGGCGGTGTCGAACACCCGCCCCGGCCCGCCGGACAGGAACGCGGTGTCGAGCAGCGGCAGACCGCGGCCGGGCAGGCCCTTGGCGTAGCGGACCCGGCCGATGTGTTGCCGGGTCCGGGCGGCGTACAGGGCGGCGGCCGCCAGCAGGACGGCCGGGACGACGAAGTAGCTGTTGTGCCACATGGGCTGTTCCCCCGAGGTGGTGACAGTGCGTCAGGATCAGGTGCCGCCGGGTTCGCCGGCGGCCCGGCCGCCGGCTAGCGGCGCGGGTCCGGGCGCAGGGCCCGGCGCAGGCGCGCGAGCGGGCCCGGCGGCCGTACGGGTGCCGGGTGGAGCCACTGCTCCAGGGCCCGGCGGTGGTCGTCGGCGAGCGGGCCGCCGTCGGTGAGCACCCACTGCGCGAAGGCCCGGGCGTCGGCCCGGTAGCCGCCGGTCTGCGGGTGGGAGCGGGCGTAGCCGAGGAAGAGCGGCCCGTACTGCGCCCCGAGCGCCCGGGGCAGGTCCGGGGCCACCTTGGCGGTGGTGTCCCGCCGCTTGGCGGCCAGGCCGGTGGACTGGGCGCGGACCTGCCGCTCGTCGAAGCCGGGCGGGACGGGCCCGCCGGCCACCAGGGCGGCCAGCAGCTCCTCCTGGCGCCGGGCCAGGCGCCGCCGGGCGGCGGCGAGGTCCGGCTCGGCGGAACCCGGCTCGGCGGGGCCCTGCGCGGCGGGGTCGCGGTCGGTGGTGGGGCGCGGGTCGGTGTTCTCCCGCGCCGTTCTCGTCAGGTCGCTCATCGCCGGGTGCTCCCCTCCAGCACCCGGCGGATGGCGTCCAGTTCACCGGCCAGCTCGCTGGGCGGCGGGAAGTTGGCGTCCCGTTCCAGCAGCACCCCGGGCGGGGCGACCCGCGCGCAGAGTTCGGCCAGCACTTCCAGCACCGGTTCGGTGACGGGGTGGGCGTGGGTGTCGTGCCAGACGCCGTCGACCAGGGTGCCGCCCGCGACGTGGACGTAGGCGAGCGCCTCCAGCGGCAGGCGGTCGAGCTCGGCGGCCGGGTCGATGCCGAGGTTGACCCGGTTGGTGTGCAGGTTGGCGACGTCGATCAGCAGCCGGACGCCGGTGCGCTCGACGAGCTCGGCGAGGAACTGGCCCTCGGTGAACTCGTCGTCCGGCCAGGCGAGCTGGGCGGCGATGTTCTCCAGGGCGAGCGGCACCGGCAGGTGGTCCTGGGCGATCCGGACGTTCTCGGCGATCACCCGCAGCGAGTCCCGGGTGCGGGGGACGGGCAGCAGGTGGCCGGCCTCCAGACCGCCGGCTCGGACGAACGCCAGGTGCTCGCTGACCAGCGGGGAGTCGAGGGCCAGCGCGGCCTCGGCGAGCCGGTCGAGGCGGCCGGGGTCGGGCAGGTCGGCGCCGCCGAGGCCGAGGCCGACGCCGTGCGGGACGACGGTGACGCCGCGTCCGCGCAGCACGGTCAGGGACTCGGGCAGGTGGTCGGCGCAGATGTTCTCGGCGACCACCTCGACCCAGTCCAGGCCGGGCCGGCTCTCGACCACGGTGTCGATCTCGCTGCGCCAGCCGAGGCCGACGCCCAGACGGGGCGCGGTCTCCCGGGGCGCGGCTCCTCGGCGCGCGGTGGCGGAGGCAGGCAGTTCCAGGGCAGGGGAAGTCATCGGTTCGCCCCCTTCGGAGGGCCGGGTGGGAGGGCCGTCGAGCGGTGCGGGCGTCGTCGCCGGAACCGCGCGGCCGTGCTGCTGAGAATGTCCCCGGGCGGGGCGGCTGCCAAGCCTCGCCCGGTCTTCTCAGAGCATTATTTGAGCATGTCGTGCCGGTCGTGAGGGACTTTGGTCCCGAGCCCGGGCCGTCCGCGCAGGTGGGGTGCCCTTCCGGCGGGAAAACCGGAGGCGCCGGGCGGGCCCGCGGGGCTAGCGTGGGAATCCATGACTTCTTTGAATTCCTCCTCCGTGACGATCCGTGACTTCCGCCCCGAGGACGCCGTGGCCGTGGCCGCGGCCCACCGGGCCGGGCGCGAACACCTGGTGCTCTCCGCCGAGACGCTGGTCTGGTTGAACGCCCAGCCCAGCCCCGAGGAGCACTTCCGCACCTTCGTCGCCGAACTGGACGGCCGGGTGGTCGGCGCGGTGCGCTGCGGGGTGGTGCTGGGGACGACGACCACGGGTGTCGGCTACGCCAACGG
The DNA here is from genome assembly GCF_042798815.1 of Kitasatospora sp. NPDC057738. NCBI lineage: Bacteria > Bacillati > Actinomycetota > Actinomycetes > Kitasatosporales > Streptomycetaceae > Kitasatospora > Kitasatospora sp. NPDC057738. The sequence goes on from NZ_JBHVJT010000008.1 coordinate 107,442, forward strand.
CAGCGTGCTGCCGGAGTACCGGCGGCGCGGCGCGGCCACCGCCCTGCTGGCCGCGGCCGAGCGGCACCTGACCGGGCACGGGGTGACGGAGCTGCACACCTGGCTGGACGACGAGCCCGCCTCGCAGGCCTTCGCCACCGCCCGGGGCTACCGGATCGGGCGCACCATGCAGTTCGCCGGACGGGACCTCGCGCTGCCGCTGCCGCCCGCTCCCGTACGGCCTGCCGGTGTCGAGGTGCGCCCGGCCGCCGACTGGGCGGACGACCCGTACCCGGTGTTCCTGGTCGAGGCGGACGCCATCCTGGACGAGCCCGGCAGCGAGGTGCCGATGGACGCCCTCACGTACGAGGACTGGCTGCGCAACGACTGGGCCAGGCCGGACCGGGACGCGGCGCTGAGCGTCGTCGCCGTGGTGGACGGCCGGCCGGCGGCCTTCAGCATGGTGCAGACGGACGGCGCGGACCGCTACTGGTCCGCGTTCACCGCCTGCCGCCGGGAGTTCCGCGGCCGGGGGCTGAGCAAGCTGGCCAAGCTGGAGTCGCTGCGGCTCGCCGCGGCGGCCGGCTACCGGCACGCGTACACCAGCAATGACACGACCAACGGGCCGATGCTGGCGATCAACGCCTGGCTCGGCTACGAACGCTGTGCGGGGGAGCGCAAGGGGATCAAGCAGCTGGAGCGGTCGGCGGAGCAGGAGATCTGACGCTCCTCCCGGACCGAACTCCGGGCCAAACTCCGGACCGGCACGGACCGAACCTCGGCCCGGCCCGGGCCACTTCGGCCAGATGTGGTCCAGACCACGCGGGACGAATCGGGACAGCTCGGGTTGCTTCGGGCGCGAAGTGGCTTGAACTGTAATGGTTTTGCTCCACTCCTGTCACGACATGGGCATAATCGCGCACATGACGATCAGCCGTGCGAACGTGAGCGCGATTGCCGAGGACCTGTACGTGTGGCTCCCGCCGAAGCGGGGCTGGGGCCTGGCCAACTGCGGGCTGCTGGCCTCGGAGGCCACCGCGCTCTGGATCGACACGCCGTACGACCCCTCGATGGCCGGGGAGTTCCTCGCCGCGAGCCGGCGGCTGCTGCCGGACGGGGTCGGGATCGACCGGGTGGTCGTCACCCACGCCAACGGGGACCACCTGTGGGGCGCCGGGGTGCTGCCGGACGCCGAGGTGATCGCCACCCGCGAGGCGCTGGAGCACATCCACTGGGAGCCCACCCCGCAGCAGCAGCACGCGCTGGTCGTCAACAGCGACCCGCAGTCGCCGCTCGGCGGCTACCTGAGGGAGCACTTCGGGCAGTTCGACTGGTCCGGCACCGCGCCGGTGCGCCCCGACACCGTCTTCACCGGTGAGCTGGAGCTGACCGTCGGCCGCTACCCGGTGCAAATCACCAGCCTGCCCGCCGCCCACACGGGTGGGGACCTCATGGTCCACCTCCCGCACCAGCGCGCGGTCTTCACCGGCGACGTGATCTTCTCCTCGACGCCCGAGCAGCCCGGCGACCACCCCTCGCACTGGGCCGGACCGCTGGAGAACGTCATCGGCGCCTGCGAGCAGGCCCTCGCCACCGGCGCGGAGATCTTCGTGCCCGGCCACGGCCCGGTGCTCGACCGCGACGGCGTCCGGGAGCACATCGGCTACCTCTCCTACGTCCGCGAGCGCGCCCACGCCCTGCACGCCGCCGGCATACCCGCGCTGGACGCCGCCCGGCGGGTGATCGCCGAACAGCGCCACCCCGAACTCGGCCTGCCCGAGCGGCTGGTGCTCACCCTCGCGGCCGAGTACCGGCACCTGGACGGCTCCGCGGCCCCCGGCGCCCTGGAGGCCATGGGCCAGGTCGCCCTGGTGGCCCGGGAACTGGCCGAGGACGCCGCCCGCTCCCCGCGCCCGCGCGCCGTCGGGAACTGACCCCGCCCGCGCTCCCGGAACGCGCCCCTCCCGGCAGGTCCGGCCGCACCACCCGGTCCCACCCGCAAAGCACCCCCGAGGACTTCGATGACGCAGATCGCGCTGATCGTCCTGGCGCTGGTCGCCGCCGTGGCCGCGGCCGTGCTCGCCCGCGGCCGGGCCGGGGCCGTCGCCCGGGCGACGGCCGCCGAGACCGCGCTCGGCCGGAGCGAGGAGCGCACCCGGGCCGCCGAGGGCAGGCTCGCCCGCGCCGAGCAGCAGCAGCGCGAGGCGCAGGAGGCCGCCCGGCGCTCCGCCGAGGAGGCCCAGCGGGCGCAGGAGCGCACCCGCGCCGCCGAGGACAGCGTCCGCGAGGCACAGGAAGCGGCCCGGCACGCGCAGGACACCGTCCGGGACGCCCTGCAGCAGGGCGCCGCCGCGACCGACCGGGCCGAGCGGGCCGAGAGCGCGCTCGCCGCCGCCGAGGCGCGGGCGACCGCGCTGCTCGCCGAGATCGGCCACCTCGCCCAGGAGCGGATCGCCGCCACCGCCGTACGGCTCACCCACGGCAACGCCCCACTGGTCGGCCCACTGGACCCGCAGGCCGTCGGCCCCGAGGCGGTCCGGGCGCTGCAGGCCGTCCTGGACGCCGCGCACGCCGCCCTCGCCGACGAGCGCGAGCGGGTGGACGCCGCCGCCCGCGCCGCCATGCGCGGCGCCACCTCCCGGATCCAGACCCTGCTGTACCAGATCCAGAGCCTGGTCCAGCAGCTCCAGCACGAGCACGACGACCCCCGGCTGCTGGAGGTCGACTTCCGCAACGAGGTCGCGCTGCGCCGGATCCAGACCATCGCGGTGCTCTGCGAGGCCTGGCCGGGCCTGGCCCGCACCGACTCGCCACTCGCCGAGGTGGTCGTCGGCGCGCTCTCCCGGGTGCCCGGCTACGCCCGGATCAAGGTCGCCAACCACCTGCGCGAGCAGCGCCTCGCCGTGGTCGCCCGGGCCGCCGAGCCGATCGCCGTCACCATCGCCGAGCTGCTCGCCAACGCCACCGCCTACTCCCACCCGGAGACCGACGTCCCGGTCACCGTCCAGCAGGGCGGCCGCGGCGCGCTGGTGATCATCGACGACAGCGGCATCGGCATGGACGAGGACCAGCTGCGCCGCGCCCGCCGGCTGCTGGCCGGCCCGCCCGACATGCTGCTCACCGAGCTCGGCAACCCGCCCAAGACCGGCTTCGCGGTGATCGGCAAGCTGGCCCGCCAGTACGGCTTCTCCTGTCACGTCGAGCCCTCGCCGTACGGCGGCATGCGGACCATCCTGCGCATCCCGGCCGCGCTGGTGACCGTCGTGGACGACGAGCAGCCGCTGTCGGTGCTCACCCCGCTGCCGCTGCGGGCCGGCGCAGGCCCGGCCCCGGCGCCCACCGTCGCGGCCGTCCCGCCGATGCGCGACGCGGACGAGCAGGACGGCCCGCAGCTCGCCGACCGCCACAACCAGCCGGGCCCGCACCCGGCCCCGGCCATCCGGGTGGTGCCCGATCCGGTGGCGTCCGATCCGGTCGCGGACGGCCGGGCGGACGGCCGGACGGACGGCGCGACGGCAGGGGGTGCCGAGCCGGCCGGCGATGCGCCGCTCGGCGCCACCCCGAAGGACGGCGCGACGGCCGGTGCGCCCGCGGCGGACGCACCCGTGGCCGACGACGGCACCGGCCTGCCCACCCGGCGGCGCCGCCGTCCGCTGGCCGCCGAGCAGCCGCCCGGCGCGAGGCCCGTCCCCGTTCGCGACCCGGTATCCGACCGCACCCCGGCGTCCGACCGCACCCCCGAGCAGGCCGCCGCCCACTGGCAGGCGCTGCAGCAGGGCACCGACTCCGGCCGGGCCGCCGTGGCCCGGGCCGCCCGCGAGGAGACCGGCGCCGGCGCCACCGGCACCCCCGCCGCCCCCGGCGACACCACCCCCGGCCACGACCCCGGCGACACCACCGCCGGCCACGACCCCGGTGACCAGAGCACCGGTCAGACCTTAGAAGGAGCCGAGCAGTGAGCAGCACGCCCAGCCCGACCACCACCGACGAGATCTCGTGGGTGCTGACCCCGTTGCTGGAGCTGCCGGGGGTGCTGCACGCGGTCATCGCCACCGGGGACGGCCTGGTCGAGGGCGCCTCGGACGGCCTGGAGCGCGCCTCGGCCGAGCGGGTCGCCGCGATGACCGCCACCGTGCACGCCGCCGCCCGGGCCTTCACCGCCGCGTTCACCGACGCCGAGCGCCCCAAGCTGGCCCAGACCGTGGTGGAGTCCGACCTCGGCTACGCCATCGTGGTGCCCGCCGGGGAGAACACCTCGCTCGCCGTGTTCACCTCGCCGGACGCCCAACTCGGCAACGTGGCTTACCAGATGCAGCTGCAGGTCGCCGCCCTCGGTCGCGCGCTCGCGAGCCCGACCCGGCGGCAGGACGACGACGGCCGGTCATGACCGCCGCCCCCCGCAGGCGGATGGTGCCCGCCTACCTGGCCACCGGCGGCCGCAGCCGCCCCGGCACCAAGGGCTTCGAGCGGCTGACCGTGCTGTTCGCCGACCGCGCCGACCCGCCGGCCGCGCTCGAACCCGAACACCGCCGGCTCTGGGAACTGCTGCGCCCCGGCGCGCTGACCGTGGTGGAGGCCGCCGCGCACCTGCGCCTGCCGGTCAGTGCCACCGTCTTCCTCGCGGCCGATCTGGTCGAGTCGGGCTGCCTGCACGCCCGCGCACCGATCCCGCGCGCCCAGCAGACCGACCGCTCCATCGTCGAGAGGCTCCTCGTTGGACTCCGTGCGCTCCGGTGACCCGGCCGCCCGGCCGGACCCGGAAGACCAGAGCCGGGTGGGCTACCTGCCCGACCGGGACCAGACGCTGATGAAGCTGGTGGTGGCCGGCCCGTTCGGGGTCGGCAAGACCACCCTCATCCGCACCCTCTCGGAGATCGCCACCCTGCACACCGAGGAGGCGATGACCGAGACCGGCCGCCCGGTGGACGACCTGGCCGGCCTGCCCGAGAAGGCCACCACCACCGTCGCCGTCGACTTCGGCCGGCTCACCCTGCCCGGCAACGTCGTGCTCTACATGTTCGGCACCCCCGGTCAGCGCCGCTTCTTCCCGCTCTGGCAGGACATCGCCCGCGGCGCCGTGGGCGCCCTGGTGCTCGCCGACACCCGCCGGCTGGCCGACTCCTTCGAGATCATGGACATGGTCGAGGAGCAGGGCCTGCCGTACGCCGTCGCCGTCAACCGCTTCCCGGACGCCCCGGAGCACGCGGTCGAGGTGCTGCGCACCCACCTGGACCTGCACGCCGCGACCCCGTTGCTGCTCTGCGACGCCCGCGAGCGCGACAGCAGCCTGGACGCGCTGATCGCGCTGGCCGAACACGTCCTGGACGCCCTGCCCGCCGCCCCCGCCACCTCGGACCCCGCCACCCCGGAGCAGCCGTGACCGTCGAGTCCCGCCCGACCCCGATCCACGGCCCGGTCTTCGCCGCCGACCCCCAGCTGGTCTACGAGCGGCTGCGGCGGCACGGCGCGGTCGCCCCGGTCGAGGTCGCGCCCGGCGTCGAGGCCCTGCTGGTCACCGACTACCAGGCCGCACTGGACCTGCTGCGCGACACCGACACCTTCTCCAAGGACTCCCGGGCCTGGCAGCGCACCGTCCCGCCGGACTCCCCGCTGCTGCCCGTCCTCGGCTACCGCCCGACCGCGCTGTTCAGCGACGGCGAGACCCACGCGCGCTACCGGGCGGTGATCACCGACGCCCTCGCGCTGTTCGAACCGCACCGGCTCCAGCGCCAGGTCGCCGGGACCGCGCACCGGCTGATCGACCGCTTCGCCGCCGTCGGGCACGCCGACCTGATCGCCGAGTACGCCCGCCGGCTGCCCGCCTTCGCGCTCACCACCTGGTTCGGCGTGCCGCAGGAGCAGCGCGAGGAGGTGGTGGACGCGATCACCGGGCTGATCGAGTCCACCGCGCGGGCCGGCGCCTCGTACGGGAAGCTCCTGGCGGTGGTCACCGCGATGGTCGCCGAGCGCCGCGCGCGCCCCCGGCACGACCTCACCTCGATGTTCGTCACCCACCCGGTCGGGCTGGACGACGACGAGGTGATCCGGCAGATCACCCTGACCCTGATCGCCGGGCACGAGCCGACCACCAACCTGATCGGCAACGCCCTGCTGCGCCTGCTCACCGACGCCCGTTACGCCGGCTCGCTGTTCGGCGGGGCGATGACCGCCCACCAGGCGATCGACGAGGTGCTCTGGCACGAGCCGCCGATGGCCAACCTCTCGGCCCACTACCCGCGGTACGACATCACCTTCCACGGCCGCGAGATCAAGGCGGGCACGCTGGTCCTGGTCTCGTACGCGGCCGCCAACTCCCAGGCCGCGCCGCCCACCGACGACGGCGGGCTGCGCAGCGGGGAGAGCGCCCACCTGGCCTGGGCGGCCGGCCCGCACGCCTGCCCGGCCCGGGACCCGGCCCTGCTGATCGCGATCACCGCCATCGAGCAGCTGGGCAGCCGCCTCAGCGACCTCGAACTCTCCACCCCCGCCGAGGACCTGCTCTGGCGCCCGGGCCCGTTCCACCGGGCGCTGATGCACCTCCCGGTCCACTTCGCACCGGTCGCGGGGTAGGCCCGGACAGGCACGCACGCCCGGCCGGCACGCGGGCCCGGGACAGCACGCACGCCCGGTACGCAGGCCCGAACGGCAGGAGGCCCGGACACCGTACGGTGTCCGGGCCTCCTGCCGTTCGTCGCTCAGCCCTGCTCGGCCGGCTTCAGCGTCAGCGAGACGCTGTTGATGCAGTACCGCTGGTCCGTCGGCGTGCCGTAGCCCTCGCCCTCGAAGACGTGCCCGAGGTGCCCGCCGCAGCGGGCGCAGCGCACCTCGACCCGGCGCATGCCGAGCGAGGTGTCCTCGATGTACTGGACCCGGTCCCCGGCCAGCGGCGCGTAGTAGGACGGCCAGCCGCAGTGGCTGTCGAACTTGGTCTCGGAGCTGAACAGTTCGGCCCCGCAGGCCCGGCAGCCGTAGACGCCGACCGTCCTGGTGTCGGTGTACTCACCGGTGAACGGGCGCTCGGTGCCCGCCTCGCGGAGCACGTGGTACTCCTCGGGGCTGAGCTCGGCGCGCCACTCGGCCTCGGTCTTCTCGATCTCGTAGCTCATCACGGCTCCCGGTCGCGGCGTACGTGCGTGCGTGTGTCAGACGTTGGAAGCAACGTTCGCGAGGTGCTGAAGGATTTCCGGGCCCAGGTTGGTGACGTCCCCGGCGCCCATGGTGAGCAGCAGGTCGCCCGGGCGGGCGAGGCCGGCCAGCACGGCGGGAGCGGCGGCGAAGGAGTGCTCGGCGGCGACCTCGGCGCCGGCCCGGCGGGCTGCGTCGACGATCAGCTCGCTGGTCACGCCGGGGATCGGGTCCTCGCGGGCCGGGTAGATGTCCAGCACCACCGAGGCGTCGGCCAGCGCCAGGGCCCGGCCCATCTCCTCGGAGAGCTGCTGGGTGCGGCTGAACAGGTGCGGCTGGAAGACCACCAGCACCCGGCCACCGCCGGTCAGGCCCTCGCGGATCGCCTCCAGGTCGGCGGCCATCTCGGTGGGGTGGTGGGCGTAGGAGTCGATCACCTGGACCCCGGCGGCCTCGCCCTTGAGCTGGAGGCGGCGGCGCACGCCGGTGTAGGCGCCGAGCGCCTTGGCCAGGTCGGCGGCCGGGACGCCCAGCGCGACGCCGGCGGCCAGCGCGGCCACCGCGTTGTGGGCGTAGTGCCGGCCGGGCACCGAGACGGTGAAGGCCAGCTCGACGCCGTCCAGCAGCACGGTCACCTCGCTGGTCATGCCGCGGGCGACCACCGACAGCACCCGCAGGTCGGCGTCCTCGGCGGAGCCGACCGTCACCACGTTCAGGCCCTCGCGTCCGGCGACCCGGGAGGTGAGCTCGCGGGCGCCGTCGTGGTCGGCCGAGACCACCAGGGTGCCGCCGGGGACGATCCGGCCGACGAAGGTCTCGAAGGACTCGTAGATCTCCTCGATCGACGCGTAGTTGGCGTGGTGGTCCAGCTCCACGTTGAGCACGATCGCCACCTCCGGCGCGTACTTGTGGAAGCTGCGGTCGCTCTCGTCCGCCTCGGCGACGAAGATCTCGCCGGTGCCGTGGTGGGCGTTGGAGCCGGGCGCGTCGAGGTCGCCGCCGATCGCGTAGGACGGGTCCAGGCCCAGCTCGCCGAGGGCGACGGCGAGCATGCTGGTGGTGGTGGTCTTGCCGTGGGTGCCGGCCACCGCCAGCGCCCGCCGGCCGCCCATCAGCGCGGCCAGCGCGTCGGAGCGGTGCACCACCGGGATGCCGCGCTCGTGGGCGACGGCCAGCTCCGGGTTGTCGGCGCGGATCGCGCTGGAGACGACCACGCTGCTGGTGCCGTCCGGCACGTGCTCGGCGGCGTGGCCGACGTGCACGGTGGCACCGAGGGCGCGCAGCGCGAGGACGGTCTCGGACTCCTTGGAGTCGCTGCCGGAGACGCTGGCCCCGCGCACGGCGAGGATCTTCGCCAGGCCGGACATCCCGGCGCCGCCGATGCCGATGAAGTGCGGGGCGTGCAGGTCGTGCGCGGCGTCGTTCAAGGCGTGGCTCCGTAGGGGCGGGGGCAGACAGGGCGGGCGGACTTGGACGGGAGGACGGAATCGTCCTCGCGGGCGGACCGCAAGGACGATTCTGCACCACCGCCGCGCCGGGCCAGGAGTCGCTCAGGAGTCGCTGGCGAACAGCCTGAGCACCGGGACCCCCACCTTGTGCCGGGCCTGGGAGGCCCAGTCGCGGTGGAAGAACTCCTCCACGAAGTGCGGGGAGGTGAGCACCACCACCTCGTCCGCCCGCTGCTCCTCGACGACCGCGCGCAGCCGCTCCAGCGGCCGCTCCTCGACCAGCTCGCCCACCGCACCGGCCCCGGCCGTGCGCAGGTGGCGCAGGCTGTGCTCCAGCGACTCGGTGGCCACCGTCGGCGCGTTCCCGGACTCGTCGTGCTCGTGGACCACCTTGTCGAGGTGGCCGAGGGCGACGTCGTCGAGCGCCCGCAGCAGTTCGTCCTGCCTGCCGCGCGGCTGCATCAGGACGACGAAGGACACCTCCTCCTCGCCGTGGAGCGTGGTGACGAGTTCCACGTCCGCGTCGGAGAGAGCCTTTTCGATCATCAGTACCGTCTTGAACACGTGAGTCCCTTCCAGTGGCCGGCCCCCGGGCCCCGGCATCGCATAACGGGATCACGATCAGGGGGTCACGGGGTCATCCGAACCCAGGTGACGCAGGTAGCGAGTGAAGAGGAATCCTTTCTGCTCGATCAATGAGACCAGCTCCATCCGCTGCACGTCCGGCATTCCGGCATCGTGGAGGATGCGCGGCGCGTCGCCGCCGGTGAGCAGCGGGGCCAGCGACAGGCACAGCTCGTCCAGCAGACCGGCCGCCGCGAACTGCCCCAGCAGGCGCGGGCCGCCCTCGGTCAGCAGCCGGGTCCAGCCCCGCTCGGCCAGGGCCGCAACGCCCGCCCGCAGGTCCACCGAACCCGTGCCCGCGAGCACCAGGTCGGCCACCTCGGCCACCGCCCGACGGCGCTCCGCATCGGCGTCCGCGGTGGTGATCACCACCGTCCTGACCAGCGGTTCGGTGAACAGCGGCGCGGTCAGGTCCAGCCGCAGCGAGCGGCTCACCACGGCGATCACCGGGGCGGGAGCCTGGCCCGCCGCCGCCCGGGCCGCCGCGAACTCCCGGCGCGCCCGGGCCGGCCGGTAGCCCTCGGCGCGGACCGTCTCCGCGCCCACCACTACCACGTCCGACAGGGCCCGCAGCACCCCGAAGATCCGCTTGTCCGCGTCGCCGGAGAGGCCCTCCGAGAGCCCGTCCAGCCTGGCCCCGCCGTCCAGGCCGGACACCATGTTGGCGCGCAGCCAGGGGCGCCCCTGATTCACCTGTTCGGGGTATGCGTAGACGGCGGCGAGCGATTCCAGTGCGGCCGGATCCGCGGGCCGGCCGCCCAGCGGGCTGATCAACTGTTGCATGATCCCAGTCTTCCACCGCGGGCCGTGCTCCGTCCGGGGCCGCGGGTCGTTCGGACGGCGTACGGGGCAGGCGTACCCTCTACTGATGTGCCCGCAGCCTCCCACTCCGCAACCGCGAACGAGCCGATAGCCGCCGCACCCGTGTCCGGCTCCCCGATCGCGCTCACCTCCCGCCGCCCCGTCGTGCCCGCCGAGAGGCTGGTCGCCGAGATGGTCCCGCCGCCCCGGTTCGCCGACGTGAGCTTCGGGACGTACATCCCGGACCCGACCCAGCCGAGCCAGTACGAGGCCGTCCAGGTCCTGGAGCAGTTCGCGGCCACCCTCGGCGGAGGAAACGGTTCGCCGCCCAAGCGCAGCTGGTTCCGCCGCTCCGCCCCCGCGCCCACCGGCCCCGCCGGGGTCTACCTCGACGGCGGCTACGGCGTCGGCAAGACCCACCTGCTCGCCTCGCTCTGGCACACCGCCCCCGGCCCCAAGGCCTTCGGCACCTTCGTCGAGCTGACCAACCTGGTCGGCGCGCTCGGCTTCCAGCAGGCCGTGCGGACCCTCTCCGGGCACACGCTGCTCTGCATCGACGAGTTCGAGCTGGACGACCCGGGCGACACCGTGCTGGTCTCCACCCTGCTCGGCCGGCTGGTCGAGAACGGCGTGAAGCTGTGCGCCACCTCGAACACCCTGCCGGAGAAGCTCGGCGAGGGCCGCTTCGCCGCCGCCGACTTCCTGCGCGAGATCCAGGGCCTGTCCGCGCACTTCCGCCCGATGCGGATCGACGGCCAGGACTACCGCCACCGCGGCCTGCCGGACGCCCCGCCGCCGTACTCCGACGAGGCCGTCGAAGACGTCGCGGACCGCACCCCCGGCGCCTCGCTGGACGACTTCGACGCCCTGCTCGCCCACCTCTCCGCCGTCCACCCCAGCCGCTACGGCGCGCTGCTGGACGACGTCACCGCGGTCTGCCTGCGCGGCGTCAAGCAGGTCGACGACCAGTCCACCGCGCTGCGCCTGGTCGTCCTCGCCGACCGCATGTACGACCGCGAGCTGCCGATCACCGCCTCCGGCCTGCCCTTCGACCAGGTCTTCCCGGCGGAGATGCTGCGCGGCGGCTACCGCAAGAAGTACCTGCGCGCCATCTCCCGCCTGGTCGCCCTCGCCCGGGACAGCGCCAAGTAGGACCCGCTTGTCAGTGGTGGGTCGTACCGTTGAGTGGTGCGTCCCATCACGAGTATTGAGCGGTCCGTGGCGCCCTTCGAGGTCGTCAGTCCCTTCCAGCCGAACGGCGACCAGCCGGCGGCGATCGCCGAGCTGGAACGGCGGATCAGGGGAGGGGAGAAGGACGTCGTGCTGCTCGGTGCCACCGGCACCGGCAAGTCGGCCACCACGGCCTGGATGATCGAGAAGCTGCAGCGCCCCACCCTGGTGATGGCGCCGAACAAGACGCTGGCCGCGCAGCTGGCCAACGAGTTCCGCGAGCTGCTGCCGAACAACGCCGTCGAGTACTTCGTCTCGTACTACGACTACTACCAGCCCGAGGCGTACGTCCCGCAGACGGACACCTACATCGAGAAGGACTCCTCGATCAACGAGGAGGTCGAGCGGCTGCGCCACTCGGCGACCAACTCGCTGCTCACCCGCCGGGACGTCATCGTGGTCGCCTCGGTCTCCTGCATCTACGGCCTCGGCACCCCGCAGGAGTACGTCGACCGGATGGTGCGGCTCAAGGTCGGCCAGGAGATCGACCGGGACGACCTGCTGCGCCGCTTCGTCGACATCCAGTACGCCCGCAACGACGTGGCCTTCACCCGCGGCACCTTCCGGGTCCGCGGCGACACCATCGAGATCTTCCCGGTCTACGAGGAGCTCGCCGTCCGGATCGAGATGTTCGGCGACGAGATCGAGGCGCTGTACACCCTGCACCCGCTCACCGGCGAGATCATCAGCCAGGACGAATCCGTCCACGTCTTCCCCGCCTCGCACTACGTGGCCGGCCCCGAGCGCATGGAGCGCGCGATCACCGGCATCGAGAAGGAGCTGGAGGGGACGCTCGCCCGGCTGGAGAAGCAGGGCAAGCTGCTGGAGGCCCAGCGGCTGCGGATGCGCACCACCTACGACATCGAGATGCTGCGCCAGATCGGCACCTGCTCGGGCGTCGAGAACTACTCGATGCACTTCGACGGCCGTGAGCCCGGCTCCCCGCCGAACACCCTGCTCGACTACTTCCCGGACGACTTCCTCCTGGTCATCGACGAGTCGCACGTCACCGTCCCGCAGATCGGCGCGATGTACGAGGGCGACGCCTCGCGCAAGCGCACCCTGGTCGAGCACGGCTTCCGGCTGCCCTCCGCGATGGACAACCGCCCGCTGAAGTGGGAGGAGTTCCTGGAGCGGATCGGCCAGACCGTCTACCTGTCGGCGACGCCCGGCCCGTACGAGCTGTCGCGCGGCGACGGCCAGGTCGAGCAGATCATCCGCCCGACCGGCCTGATCGACCCCGAGGTGATCGTCAAGCCGACCGAGGGCCAGATCGACGACCTGGTGCACGAGGTCCGTCAGCGGGTGGAGCGGGACGAGCGCGTCCTGGTCACCACGCTGACCAAGAAGATGGCCGAGGACCTCACCGACTACATGCTCGGCCTGGACATCCGGGTCCGGTACCTGCACAGCGACGTGGACACGCTGCGCCGGGTGGAGCTGCTGCGGGAGCTGCGGGCGGGCCGGTACGACGTGCTGGTCGGCATCAACCTGCTGCGCGAGGGCCTGGACCTGCCCGAGGTGTCGCTGGTGGCGATCCTGGACGCGGACAAGGAGGGCTTCCTGCGCTCCGGCACCTCGCTGATCCAGACGATCGGCCGTGCCGCCCGCAACGTCTCCGGCCAGGTCCACATGTACGCGGACAGGATCACTCCCTCGATGGAGAAGGCCATCGACGAGACCAATCGCCGCCGGGCCGTGCAGCAGGCCTACAACAAGGAGCACGGGATCGACCCGCAGCCGCTGCGCAAGAAGATCGGCGACATCCTGGACACCCTCGCCCGCGAGGACGTGGACACCGACGAGCTGCTCTCCACGGGCTACCGCAACCAGGGCAAGGGCAAGGCCCCGGTGCCGTCGCTGGGCGCGGATCGCAAGCCGGCCAAGTCCCTGCCCGCCGCCGAACTGGCTGACCTCATCCAGGAGATGACCGACCGGATGCACACGGCCGCCGCCGATCTCCAGTTCGAGGTCGCGGCCCGGCTGCGCGACGAGGTCAAGGAGCTGAAGAAGGAACTGCGGCAGATGCGCGAGGCGGGTGTGGCGTAGGCGGCCCGCGCGAGCGCGCCCGCGCCGGTGACCGGGCTTGGCCGGAATGACACCGGTCAAGTCCGCGGGTGTCTCAGGCTTGCCACAAACGGGGAAACCCGGGGGAGGGCGGGGTGCCGCAGGGCCTAGGCTGGCCTGCGGCATCGTGCCCTCGGGACGGGGTTGCGGGCCGTACGCAGAGGGGGCCTCAGCCGGGGGACGGCGACGGGGTGTTCCATCGTGGAGGCGCGCGGGTGTGACCGCGCGGCCGGCAGAGAGGACAACGTCGTGTCGGTGAACCTGGCCAAGGGGCAGCGGGTCAGCCTCCAGAAGGGGCAGGGCGCCGCCCTGACCGTGGTCCGGATGGGCCTCGGCTGGCGGGCCGCCCCCAAGCGCGGGCTGTTCGGCAGCCGCACCCGGAAGATCGACCTGGACGCCTCGGCGCTGCTGTACGCCGAGCGGACCCCGTCCGACGTGGTGTTCTTCTCGCACCTGGAGAGCAACGACGGCTCCGTGCGGCACACCGGGGACAACCTGGAGGGCGGCTCCGGGGCCGAGGACGACGAGGCGATCCTGGTCGACCTGGCGCACGTGCCCGTGCACATCACCCAGGTGGTGTTCACGGTCAGCTCGTACACCGGGCAGACCTTCGCCGAGGTGCAGCGGGCGCACTGCCGGCTGGTGGACGAGACCACCGGGCTGGAGCTGGCCCGCTACGAGCTGGCGGGCGGCGGGCCGCACACCGGGCAGATCATGGCCAAGGTGGTCCGGGACGGCGACGGCGGCTGGGAGATGCAGGCGATCGGCGCGCCGGCCAAGGGGCGCACCTTCCAGGACCTGCTGCCGGCGATCGAGCCGTACCTGTAGCCCGGGCGGCTCCCGCCGCTCCCCGCAGGACCCGCCGCTCCCCGCTCCCGCGGCTCCCGCCGCCCCGGCTCCCAGGGCTCCCCGGGGCCGGTGGCCCGCCTTGACGTTCTTTACCTTCTTTACCTTTCCTTGGAGCAGCTGTTACTCTCGTTGGCAGCGGAGGGGAGTATTCCTCGACAGCCGACCCCGTCATCACGGGTGCCCGTCGCGGCACCCCGGGGCGCTGGCCCGATGGGCGGAAGAGACCTCCGGCAGTGACGATGACTGTCTCGCCTACCTGCCGGAGGAGCAGTAGTGGACGTTTCCATAACCATGTGGGTCTCCACGATCCTGGTGCTGATCGCACTGATCGTGGCGGACTTCTTCATCGGAGGGCGCAAGCCGCACGAGGTCTCGATCAAGGAGGCCGGGATCTGGACGGCCGTCTGGGTCGTCCTGGCGGTCCTCTTCGGTGGCTTCCTCTGGTGGCACTCCGGTGCGCAGCCGGCGGGTGAGTTCTTCGCCGGCTACATCACCGAGAAGTCGCTCAGTGTCGACAACCTCTTCGTGTTCATCCTGATCATGGGCAAGTTCGCGGTGCCCAGGATCTACCAGCAGCGCGTGCTGATGTTCGGTGTGATCATCGCGCTGGTGCTCCGGGCGGTGTTCATCGCCGGCGGCGCCGCCCTGGTCTCCGAGTTCTCCTGGGTGTTCTTCATCTTCGGCGGCTTCCTGATCTGGACGGCCTGGAAGCTGATCAAGGAGGCCCGCGCCGAGGAGGAGGGCGAGGAGGAGTTCGAGGAGAACCGCGTCCTCAAGTCGATCACCCGCCGCTTCCCGGCCACCGAGGACTACCGCGGCACCAAGCTGTTCGTCCGGGAGAACGGCCGCCGGCTGATCACCCCGATGCTGATCGTCATGCTGGCGATCGGCACCACCGACGTGCTGTTCGCACTGGACTCGATCCCGGCCATCTTCGGCCTGACCCAGGACCCGTACGTGGTCTTCACCGCCAACGCCTTCGCCCTGATGGGTCTGCGCCAGCTGTACTTCCTGATCGGCGGCCTGCTGAAGAAGCTGGTCCACCTGTCGTACGGCCTGTCGGTGATCCTCGGCTTCATCGGTGTGAAGCTGGTGCTGCACGCCGCCCACGAGGCGGGCGCGGACTGGGCCCCGGAGATCGGCATCCCGTTCTCGCTGGGCTTCATCGTGGTGGTCCTGGCGATCACCACCTTCACCAGCCTGCGGGCCTCGAAGAAGGCCGAGCAGGCCGAGCGCGAGAAGCTCGACGCCTGACGCCCGACGCCCGAGCCCCGACGCGCCTGACGCCCGAGGCACCGGGCCGGTGCACCGCCGAGGGAACCACAAGAAAGCCCGGTTTGTGGGGGGGAGAGGGGGCGGTGGGGGGGGGAGTGGCGGGGGAGGGGTTTGCACCGCTAGTGGTTACACTATGGCACCCCG
>NZ_JBHVJT010000008.1:122993-147562 GCF_042798815.1 Kitasatospora sp. NPDC057738
GGGGGGAGGGAGAGAGTGGGGGGCTGGAGGTGAAACCGAAGAGCACCGAGATGGGGGGGAGCGGGGGGCGGGGGGGGGCCACCCCCAGGGCCCCCCGCCCTTCTTTTTGGTTTGGGGGGGCCTCGGCCGTTCGGCGGGGGCGGGGCTACCAGCCGCGCTCGCGCCACTCGTCGAGGTGCGGGCGCTCGGCCCCCAGGGTGGTGTCGTTGCCGTGGCCGGGGTAGACCCAGGACTCGTCGGGGAGGACGTCGAAGATCTTCTCGGTGACGTCGCGGTAGAGCGTCCGGAAGGCCTCCGGGTCGCCCCAGGTGTTGCCCACGCCGCCGGGGAAGAGGCAGTCGCCGGTGAAGACGTGCGGGTGGCCCTGGGGGTCGTCGTAGACCAGCACGATCGCGCCGGGGGTGTGGCCGACCAGGTGGCGGACGGTGAGCTCGACCTCGCCGACCCGCAGCCCGGCACCGTCCGCGAGCAGCAGCTCGGTGGGGACGTCGATGCCCTCGGCGTCGTGCTCGCCGGCGGCCGTCCGGGCTCCGGTGGTGGCGACCACCTCGGCCAGCGCGCCCCAGTGGTCGTGGTGCCGGTGGGTGGTGACCACCGTTTCGAGGTCGTCCCCGACGGTCTCCAGCAGCACCGGCGCGTCGGCGGCCGCGTCGATCAGGAGCTGTTCGTCGGTGGCCCGGCAGCGCAGCAGGTAGGCGTTGTTGTCGTACGGGCCGACGGCGACCTTGGTGATGATCAGGTGGGCCAGCTCCCGCACGTCCGGCGCTCCGCCGACCTTGACCGCTCCGTGGTACGTCATCCGTTCGCTCCCTCTCCAGTGGATCCTGGGATCATCCTCGCGCCGTCAGCCCATCGGGGGAAGCCGGGGGAGGGTGGTGCCGGGGGTGTGGCGCAGGCCGTCGCCGGCGGAACGGCCGGAGAGCCACGCGGTCAGCGCGCGGACCGGGCCCTCGACGGTCAGGGCCGGGGTGCCGGTGCCGATCACGGCGCGGTCCTCGGTGTCGTCGGCGACCAGCTCCACGGCGGGCAGGCCGGCCTCCCCGGCCAGCCCCTCGGCGAGCCCGCGGAACCGGGTGACCGCGAACTCCTGCGGCCAGTGCGCCGGGGTGTAGCCGCCGTCCAGGTCGACGTGGTGGAACTCCAGCTCCACCACGCGCTTGCCCGGGATGTCGAAGGCCGGGAAGACGTAGCCGGAGCGGTGCCTGACCCCGACGGCCCAGGCCTCGGGGTCCATCAGCGCGGCGGCGGCCAGGAAGCGCTCGTGGGACTCCCGCAGGTCGGCGAGCTGGACCTCCAGCGGGCGCGGCGCGTCGCGCTCGATCTCCTGGTCGCGGGCCTCGTTGCTGGCGTACTGGGGGACGTCGGTGCCGGTGCGGGCGCCGGTCAGCAGGTTGACCAGGGAGTCGGCGTTGCGGGCGAGGTGGGCCAGCACGTGGCCGCGGGTCCAGCCGGGCAGCGCGGAGGGCTCGGCGAGGGCCTCGGGCTTCAGCTCGGCCGCGGTGTGCAGCAGGTGCCGGGTGCTCTCCTCGACCCCGGCCAGGTGCCGGGCGGCGGCCGCGGCGGCGGTGTGCGGGTCGGTCGGCTGTGGGTCGGTCATCGAATCCGCCTTCTGTGACGAGAGGGTGCGTTGCCCGCGGGGGCTTCGCTCGTTGACCAGGTGACGCTACCGCCGGATCCGGGCTCTGAGCAGGGGGTTTTCGGCTATGCGCGCCGTGCGGGTACGGACGGCCCCGGGGTGGCCCTCACTCGTTCGGGTGGTCTCCGCTGGACAGAGTCGATATTCGAACGTCTGAGCTATAGGCTGGCTGCCGCATCCTGGAAGAAGTACAGATACTCACCGCAAGCCCTCTCGCCCCGGAGAAAGGCGCCAGAAGCAGTGGCCGACCGCCTCATCGTCCGCGGTGCTCGCGAGCACAACCTCAAGAACGTCTCGCTCGACCTGCCCCGCGACTCCCTCATCGTCTTCACGGGCCTCTCCGGCTCCGGCAAGTCCTCGCTCGCCTTCGACACGATCTTCGCCGAGGGCCAGCGCCGCTACGTCGAGTCGCTGTCCTCCTACGCCCGCCAGTTCCTCGGGCAGATGGACAAGCCCGACGTGGACTTCATCGAGGGCCTCTCCCCGGCCGTCTCGATCGACCAGAAGTCCACCAACCGCAACCCCCGTTCGACCGTCGGCACCATCACCGAGGTCTACGACTACCTGCGCCTGCTGTTCGCCCGGATCGGCAAGCCGCACTGTCCGCACTGCGGCCGGCCGATCGCCAAGCAGTCGCCGCAGGCGATCGTGGACAAGGTGCTGGAGCTCGCCGAGGGCACCCGCTTCCAGGTGCTGAGCCCGGTGGTGCGCGAGCGCAAGGGCGAGTTCGTCGACCTCTTCGCCGACCTCCAGTCCAAGGGCTACTCCCGCGCCCGCGTCGACGGCGGGACGATCCAGCTCGCCGAGCCGCCGAAGCTCAAGAAGCAGGAGAAGCACACCATCGAGGTGGTGATCGACCGCCTGACCGTCAAGGACAGCGCCAAGCGGCGGCTCACCGACTCGGTGGAGACGGCCCTGCGCCTGTCCGGCGGCATGGTCGTGCTCGACTTCGTCGACCTCCCCGAGGACGACCCGGAGCGCGAGCGGATGTACTCCGAGCACCTCTACTGCCCGTACGACGACGTGTCGTTCGAGGAGCTGGAGCCGCGCTCGTTCTCCTTCAACTCGCCGTTCGGCGCCTGCCCGGACTGCTCGGGCCTGGGCAACCGGATGGAGGTCGACCCGGAGCTGGTCGTGCCCGACGTCGAGCGCTCGCTGGACGAGGGCGCGATCCACCCGTGGTCGGCCGGGCACGCCAAGGAGTACTTCCAGCGCCTGATCGACGCGCTCGCCGGGGAGCTCGGCTTCCGCACCGACATCCCCTGGGCCGGGCTGCCCGCCCGGGCCAGGAAGGCGCTGCTGTACGGGCACAAGCACCAGGTGGAGGTCCGCTACCGCAACCGCTTCGGCCGGGAGCGCTCGTACAGCACCGGCTTCGAGGGCGCGATCCCGTTCATCCAGCGCCGGCACACCGAGGCGGAGAGCGACAGCAGCCGCGAGCGCTTCGAGGGCTACATGCGCGAGGTGCCCTGCCCGACCTGCCAGGGAACCCGGCTCAAGCCGGTGGTGCTCGCGGTCACCGTCGAGGGCAGGTCGATCGCCGATGTCTCCTCGATGTCGATCAGCGACTGCTCCGAGTTCCTGGGCGCGATGAAGCTGAACGCCCGGGACAAGCAGATCGCCGAGCGGGTCCTCAAGGAGGTCAACGAGCGGCTGCGCTTCCTGGTCGACGTCGGCCTGGACTACCTCTCGCTCGACCGCGCGGCCGGCACCCTGTCCGGCGGCGAGGCCCAGCGCATCCGGCTGGCCACCCAGATCGGCTCCGGCCTGGTCGGCGTGCTGTACGTGCTGGACGAGCCGTCCATCGGCCTGCACCAGCGGGACAACCACCGGCTGATCGAGACGCTGGTGCGGCTGCGCGACATCGGCAACACCCTGATCGTCGTCGAGCACGACGAGGACACCATCAAGACCGCGGACTGGGTGGTCGACATCGGCCCGGGCGCCGGCGAGCACGGCGGCAAGGTGGTGCACTCCGGTTCGCTGAAGCAGCTGCTCACCAACAAGGAGTCGCTGACCGGCCAGTACCTCTCCGGCAAGCGGTCCATCCCGATCCCGGCCTCCCGCCGCGAGCGGGACAAGAAGCGCCAGCTGACCGTCCACGGCGCCCGCGAGCACAACCTCAAGGACGTCACGGTCGGCTTCCCGCTGGGCACCTTCACCGCGATCACCGGCGTCTCCGGCTCCGGCAAGTCGACGCTGGTCAACGACATCCTGTACACCCACCTCGCGCGGGAGCTGAACGGCGCCCGCAGCGTGCCCGGCCGGCACACCCGGATCACCGGCACCGACCAGGTGGACAAGGTGGTGCACGTCGACCAGTCGCCGATCGGCCGCACCCCGCGCTCCAACCCGGCCACCTACACCGGCGTGTTCGACCACGTCCGCCGGCTCTTCGCGGAGACGCAGGAGGCCAAGGTCCGCGGCTACCTGCCCGGCCGGTTCTCCTTCAACGTCAAGGGCGGCCGCTGCGAGAACTGCTCGGGCGACGGCACCATCAAGATCGAGATGAACTTCCTGCCGGACGTCTACGTGCCGTGCGAGGTCTGCCACGGCGCCCGGTACAACCGGGAGACGCTGGAGGTCCACTACAAGGGCAGGTCCATCGCCGAGGTGCTGGACATGCCGATCGAGGAGGCCCTGGACTTCTTCGAGGCCGTCCCGGCGATCGCCCGGCACCTGCGCACGCTCAACGACGTCGGCCTCGGCTACGTCCGGCTCGGCCAGTCCGCGCCCACCCTCTCCGGCGGTGAGGCGCAGCGCGTCAAGCTCGCCTCGGAGCTCCAGAAGCGCTCCACCGGGCGGACGGTCTACGTGCTGGACGAGCCCACCACCGGCCTGCACTTCGAGGACATCAGCAAGCTGATCAAGGTGCTCAGCGGGCTGGTGGACAAGGGCAACACGGTGATCGTCATCGAGCACAACCTCGATGTGATCAAGACCGCCGACTGGGTCGTCGACATGGGCCCCGAGGGCGGCTCCGGCGGCGGCACGGTGGTCGCCGAGGGCACCCCGGAGCAGATCGCCGCCGTCCCGGAGAGCCACACCGGCAAGTTCCTGCGGGACATCCTGCCGGCCGACTTCACGGACGCCCCGGTCGCCGCCCCGGCGAAGAGGGCGCCGCGCAAGCGCGCGGCCGCCGCGAAGAAGTAGTCCCGTCCGGCCACCCCGCCGCTCCCCGCCGCCGCACCCCAGGCGGCCCGGGAGCGGCGGGGTGGCGCGGCATAGAATTCCGTGGTCCCTCGCCGCAGCAGCAACCGTAGGAGCACACCGATGTCCGAGGCCCCCGAGACCAGCCCCACCGCCTCCCGCCGCACCCTGCTCTGCGGGGCCGCGGCCGTCCTGGCGGCCGGCGGCACCGTGGCGGTCACCGGGTGCAGCTCCTCCGCCTCCTCCGGCAACAGCGCCCCCAAGGGCCCGGTCGACCTCGGCCCGGCCTCGGCCGTGCCGGAGGGCGGCGGCAAGGTCTACCGCGAGCAGAAGATCGTGGTGACCCAGCCCACCGCCGGCCAGTACAAGGCGTTCAACGCCCGGTGCACCCACGCCGGCTGCCTCGTGGACCAGGTGAAGAACAACCAGATCCAGTGCCCCTGCCACGGCAGCCGCTTCGCCATCGCCGACGGCTCCGTGCAGGACGGACCGGCCCCCTCCCCGCTGCCCGCCTACACCGTCACGGTCGAGGGCGGCAACCTCAAGGTGACCCCGAGCTGACCCAGTTGACCGCCTTCCGACCACCACGGTCCTCCCCGACGATCTCCGCCCCGCGGCCCCGGCCCCACTCGGTACGGTGGACCCATGGCTGACCCGAGCACCTACCGCCCCGCGCCCGGTGCGATCCCGACCTCCCCCGGCGTCTACCGGTTCCGCGACGCCCACGGCCGGGTCATCTACGTCGGGAAGGCCAAGAGCCTGCGGCCGCGCCTGTCGTCCTACTTCCAGGACCTGGCCGGTCTGCACCCGCGCACCGCGACGATGGTCACCACCGCCGCCTCGGTGGAGTGGACCGTGGTCGGCACCGAGGTCGAGGCGCTCCAGCTGGAGTACTCCTGGATCAAGGAGTTCGACCCGCGGTTCAACGTCAAGTACCGCGACGACAAGAGCTATCCGGAACTCGCCGTCACCCTCGACGAGGAGTACCCGCGGGTCCAGGTGATGCGCGGGGCGCACAAGAAGGGCGTGCGCTACTTCGGCCCGTACGGGCACGCCTGGGCGATCCGCGAGACGGTCGACCTGCTGCTGCGCGTCTTCCCCGTCCGCACCTGCTCCAACGGCGTCTTCAAGCGCGCCCGCCAGGTCGGCCGGCCCTGCCTGCTCGGCTACATCGGCAAGTGCGCCGCGCCCTGCGTCGGCAAGGTCTCGGCGGACGAACACCGCGCGCTGGCCGAGGACTTCTGCGACTTCATGGCCGGGCGCACCGGCAACTACCTGCGCCGGCTGGAAGAACAGATGCAGGAGGCCGCCGAGGAGCTGGAGTACGAGAAGGCGGCCCGGCTGCGGGACGACATCGGCGCCCTCAAGCGCGCGATGGAGAAGAACGCCATCGTGCTCGCCGACGCCACCGACGCCGACCTGCTGGCCCTCGCCGAGGACGAGCTCGAAGCCGCCGTGCAGATCTTCCACGTCCGCGGCGGCCGGGTGCGCGGCCAGCGCGGCTGGGTCACCGACAAGGTCGAGGACGTCGACACCGCCGGCCTGGTCGAGCACGCCCTCCAGCAGCTCTACGGCGGCGGCGAGTCCGTCCCCCGCGAGGTGCTCGTCCCCGCCCTGCCCGCCCCGGCGGAGCCGGTCCGCGAGTGGCTGAGCGGCCTGCGCGGCAGCCAGGTCGACCTGCGCGTCCCCCAGCGCGGCGACAAGAAGGACCTGATGGCCACCGTGCAGCGCAACGCCCAGCAGGCGCTGGCACTGCACAAGACCAAGCGCGCCTCCGACCTCACCACCCGCAGCCGCGCCCTCCAGGAGATCGCCGACGCGCTGGAGCTGGACTCCGTCCCGCTGCGCATCGAGTGCTACGACATCTCCCACCTCCAGGGCGAGGACGTGGTCGCCTCCATGGTCGTCTTCGAGGACGGCCTGGCCCGCAAGAGCGAGTACCGGCGCTTCCAGATCAAGGGCTTCGAGGGCCAGGACGACGTCCGCTCGATGCACGAGGTGATCGGCCGGCGCTTCCGCCGCTACCTCCAGGAGCGCGAGCGGACCGGCGAGTGGGCCGTCCCGGAGGAGGACGACACCGGCACCGACCCGGACACCGGCACCGGCGGCACCCGGGACGAGGACGGCCGCCCCAAGCGCTTCGCCTACCCGCCGCAGCTGCTGGTCGTCGACGGCGGGCAGCCGCAGGTCGCCGCCGCCAAGCGCGCCCTGGACGAGCTCGGCATCGACGACGTCGCGCTGTGCGGCCTGGCCAAGCGCCTGGAGGAGGTCTGGCTGCCCGGCGAGGACGACCCGGTGGTGCTGCCCCGCTCCAGCGAGGGCCTCTACCTGCTCCAGCGGGTCCGCGACGAGGCGCACCGCTTCGCGATCAGCTATCAGCGCAACAAGCGTTCCAAGCGACTCACCGCCGGGGAACTGGACTCCGTCCCGGGCCTCGGCGAGACTCGCCGCCGGGCGCTGCTCAAGCACTTCGGCTCGCTGAAGAAGCTCCGGGCCGCCACCGTGGACGAGCTCTGCGAGGTACCCGGCATCGGACGCCGCACCGCGCAGACTGTTGCGGAGGCGTTGTCGTCCCGTACACCCGTCGCACCCGCGGTCAACACCGCGACCGGCGAGATCATCGAGGACGGGGCCGAGCAGGCCGCCGAGCCGGTGGCAGCAGCACCCCAGACCGCACCATCCCAGGAGACGCCATGACGGCCGACGCCGCCCGTCAGCCGGTGTGCCCCGGCCCCGCCCGCCTGCCCGGGCCGGGGAAGGGCGGCCGAGCCGTACGCGTTCTCCCCAGCAGAAAGACCGAGAGCGGGGAACCGAAGTGACCGTGTCAGACGTGGCCGAGAACGCGCCGGAGCTGGTGATCATCTCCGGGATGTCCGGAGCCGGCCGCTCCACCGCGGCCAAGTGCCTGGAGGACCTCGGCTGGTTCGTGGTGGACAACCTGCCGCCGGCCCTGATCCCGACCATGGTCGACCTGGGCGCGCGCTCCCAGGGCAACGTCGCCAGGATCGGCGTGGTCGTGGACGTCCGCGGCCGGCAGTTCTTCGACGACCTGCTCACCTCGCTGGACGAGCTGGAGAAGCGCGGGGTCCGGCTCCGGGTCGTCTTCCTGGACTCCTCCGACGAGGCGCTGGTGCGCCGCTTCGAGAGCGTCCGCCGCCCGCACCCGCTGCAGGCCGACGGCCGGATCGTGGACGGCATCGCCCAGGAGCGCGACCTGCTGCGCGACCTGCGCGGCGAGGCCGACCTGGTGATCGACACCTCCAACCTCAACGTGCACCAGCTGCGCGCCAAGCTGGACGCCCAGTTCGCCGACCACGACGAGCCCGAGCTGCGCGCCACCGTGATGTCCTTCGGATTCAAGTACGGCCTGCCGGTCGACGCCGACCTCGTGGTGGACTGCCGCTTCCTGCCCAACCCGCACTGGGTGCCCGAACTGCGGGCCCGCACCGGCACCGACGCGGACGTCGCCGACTACGTCTTCCAGCAGCCCGGAGCCAACGAGTTCCTGGACGGTTACGCCCAGCTCCTGCGCATCATCACCGAGGGATACCGCCGCGAGGGGAAGCGCTACATGACGCTTGCCGTAGGCTGCACCGGTGGCAAGCACCGCAGCGTCGCCATGTCCGAGCGTCTGACCAAGCGTCTCATCGCCGACGGAGTCGAGACGGTGCTCGTCCACCGTGACATGGGACGGGAGTAACCGCCGCCTCCCTGCCGGGCCCGCCGGCGGAGCGGTCGGCGGGCCGAGGAACGCGAGGTGAGTGTGGCGGGATACGTGCCCGGGCGACAGCCGCAGAGCAGGACCGGTGACCGGGCGGGCAGCCCGGCCCGGCCCACGGCGCCGGGCCGTCCGCGCAGCAGTCCCGCCCGCGCCAATCCGGCCCCGAGGATCACCGCGCTCGGCGGCGGGCAGGGCCTGTCGGCCTCGCTGTCGGCGCTGCGCCGGCTCACCAGCGACCTCACCGCCGTGGTCACCGTCGCCGACGACGGCGGCTCCAGCGGCCGGCTGCGCGAGGAGCTGGGCGTGCTGCCCCCGGGCGACCTGCGCAAGGCGCTGGCCGCGCTGTGCGGGGACGACGACTGGGGCCGCACCTGGTCCGAGGTGATCCAGCAGCGCTTCACCGGCAACGGCGAGCTCGGCGGCCACGCGGTGGGCAACCTGCTGATCGTCGCGCTCTGGGAGAAGCTGGGCGACCCGGTGGCGGCCCTGGACTGGGTCGGCCGGCTGCTCAACGTGCAGGGCCGGGTGCTGCCGATGTCGGCGGTGCCGCTGGACATCGAGGCGACCGTCCGCGGCCACGACCCGGCGCGCCCCGGCGAGGTCACGGCCGTGCGCGGCCAGGCCGACGTCGCGGTGACCCCGGGCACCGTGCAGTCGATCCGGCTGCTGCCGGACGAGCCGCCCGCCGTCCCGGAGGCGGTCACCGCCGTCCGGGAGGCGGACTGGGTGGTGCTCGGCCCCGGCTCCTGGTTCACCAGCGTGCTGCCGCACCTGCTGGTGCCCGAGCTGGCCGCGGCGCTCACCGAGACCCGCGCCCGCCGCCTGCTCACCCTGAACCTGGCCCCCCAGCCGGGGGAGACCGAGGGCTTCACGCCGCAGCGCCACCTGGAGGTCATCGCCGACCACGCTCCGGACCTCGCCGTGGATGCGATCCTGGTGGACGAGCGCGCCGTCACCGGCGGGGCCTTCGGCCAGGCCGACCTGGACGGACTGGAGAAGGCCGCCGAACGGATGGGAGCGGCTCTGGTGCTCGGCTCGGTGGCCCGCGCCGACGGGACGCCGCGACACGACCCCGAGCTGTTGGCGGCAGCGTACGACCGGATTTTCCGGACACATGGAAGGATCGGGCCATGGCGATGACTCCAGCGGTGAAGGACGAGATCAGCCGGCTCCCGGTCACCCGGGCCTGCTGTCGCAAGGCGGAGGTGTCGGCGATCCTGCGGTTCGCGGGCGGGCTGCACATCGTGAGCGGCCGCATCGTGATCGAGGCGGAGCTGGACACCGGAGCGGCGGCACGGCGGCTGCGCAAGGACCTGCTGGAGATCTTCGGGCACTCCTCGGACCTGGTGGTGATGGCCCCCGGCGGACTGCGCCGGGGCAGCCGCTTCGTGGTCCGGGTGGTCAAGGACGGCGAGCTGCTGGCGCGCCAGACCGGGCTCGTGGACGGCCGCGGCCGTCCGATCCGGGGCCTGCCCCCGGCGGTCGTCTCCGGGGCCACCTGCGATGCCGAGGCGGCCTGGCGCGGGGCCTTCCTGGCGCACGGCTCGCTCACCGAGCCGGGCCGCTCCTCCTCGCTGGAGATCACCTGCCCCGGCTCGGAGGCCGCCCTCGCCCTGGTCGGCGCCGCCCGCCGGCTCGGCATCCCGGCCAAGGCCCGCGAGGTGCGCGGCGTCGACCGGGTGGTGATCCGCGACGGCGACGCGATCGGCGCCCTGCTGACCCGGCTCGGCGCGCACGAGTCGGTGCTCGCCTGGGAGGAGCGCCGGATGCGGCGCGAGGTGCGCGCCACCGCCAACCGGCTGGCCAACTTCGACGACGCCAACCTGCGCCGCTCGGCCCGCGCCGCGGTGGCGGCCGGCGCCCGGGTGGCCCGCGCGCTGGAGATCCTCGGCGACGAGGTGCCCGAGCACCTGGCCGCGGCCGGCCAGCTGCGGATGCAGCACAAGCAGGCCTCGCTGGAGGAGCTGGGCGCGCTCGCCGACCCGCCGCTGACCAAGGACGCGGTGGCCGGGCGGATCCGCCGCCTGCTGGCGATGGCCGACAAGCGGGCCTCCGAGCTCGGCCTGCCGAGCACCGAGGCCAGCCTCACCGACGAGATGGCGATGAACTGACCGAGATGGCGATGAGCTGACGCCCACGCTCACGCTCCGTGATCACGACAGGCCGGTGCCCGGACTTCCGGGCGCCGGCCGCGGTCGTTTCCGGACAGCCGCGACACTCCCGAATTGGTAGAGACCACTGACCTGGGGCCAACTGCCCGGCAGGCCTGGGCCGGACGGCCTGAAATGGGGTTTGGGGCACGCCACGCCCGGTCTCACCAGGCGGCGCGATGTGCCGTCCCAGGCCCCGGAGGGGTAGGGTCATAGGCGGTCGGGGACTTCCCAAATCTCATCCCGCCGGGCCTCGCGCCCGGCGTACCTAACGAGGAGATCGGTTCGTGACGATCCGGGTAGGCATCAACGGCTTCGGCCGCATCGGCCGCAACTTCTTCCGCGCGGTCAAGGCCCAGGGCGCGGACATCGAGATCGTCGGTGTCAACGACCTCACCGACACGAAGACCCTGGCTCACCTGCTCAAGTACGACACCACCCTGGGTACCCTCCAGGCCGAGGTCTCGCACACCGAGGACAGCATCACCGTCGACGGCCACACCTTCAAGGTGACCGCCGAGCGTGACCCCGCGAACCTTCCGTGGGCCGCCCTGGGCGCCGACATCGTCGTCGAGTCCACCGGCATCTTCACCAAGGCCGAGGCCGCGAAGAAGCACCTCGCCGCCGGCGCGAAGAAGGTCATCATCTCGGCGCCCGCCACCGACGAGGACGTCACCATCGTCCTGGGTGTCAACGACGAGAAGTACGACGCCGCCAACCACCACATCATCTCCAACGCCTCCTGCACCACCAACTGTGTGGCGCCGATGGCGAAGGTGCTGAACGAGAGCTTCGGCATCGTCAAGGGTCTGATGACCACCGTCCACGCGTTCACCAACGACCAGGTGACCCTGGACTTCCCGCACAAGGACCTGCGCCGTGCTCGTGCGGCCTCGCAGAACATCATCCCGACCTCGACCGGCGCCGCCAAGGCGACCGCCCTGGTCCTGCCGGAGCTGAAGGGCAAGCTGGACGGCACCTCGCTGCGCGTCCCGGTCCCGACCGGCTCCATCACCGACCTGGTCGTCACCCTGGAGCGCGAGGTCACCAAGGACGAGGTCAACGCCGCCTTCCAGAAGGCCGCGCAGGAGGGCCCGCTCAAGGGCATCCTGGCCTACACCGAGGACCCGATCGTCTCCTCGGACATCGTGAACGACCCGGCCTCGTGCATCTTCGACAGCCAGCTCACCATGGTCCAGGGCAACCAGGTCAAGGTGCTCGGCTGGTACGACAACGAGTGGGGCTACTCGAACCGCGTCGTCGACCTGGTCGCCCTCGTCGGCGGGCAGCTCTGACGTTGCGGGAGCTGACGTGATGTAGGGGCGAGGGCCCGGACGGCGTACGGTGCCGACCGGGCCCTCGTTCCGCGCTCAAGGACTTCTCAGGCGGCCCCTGCGCCGTGCCGCCTCTGCGCATCAACCATCTCCCCAGGAGAAACCGAATCCCCGTGAAGACCATCGAAGAGCTCATCGAAGCCGGTGTCGAAGGCAAGCGCGTCTTCGTGCGCGCCGACCTGAACGTGCCGCTGGACGGCGCCACGATCACCGACGACGGCCGCATCCGCGCCGTCGCGCCGACCATCGCCAAGCTGGCCGCGGCCGGTGCGAAGGTCGTCGTCGCCTCGCACCTCGGCCGCCCCAAGGGCGAGCCGGAGTCGCGGTTCTCGCTCGCCCCGGTGGCCGAGCGCCTCGGCGAGATCCTCGGCAAGGACGTCGCCTTCGCCACCGACACCGTCGGCGACAGCGCCACCGCCACCGCCGCCGCGCTGGCGAACGGCGAGGTCGCGCTGCTGGAGAACCTGCGCTTCAACGCGGGCGAGACCAGCAAGGACGACGCCGAGCGCAAGGCCTTCGCCGAGCAGCTGGCCGCGCTGGCCGACCTGTACGTGGGCGACGGCTTCGGCGCCGTGCACCGCAAGCACGCCTCGGTGTTCGACCTGCCGGCGCTGCTGCCGCACGCCGCCGGCGACCTGATCGCCACCGAGGTCGGCGTGCTGAAGAAGCTCACCGAGGACGTCGCCCGCCCGTACGTCGTCGTGCTCGGGGGCGCCAAGGTCTCCGACAAGCTCGGCGTGATCGACAACCTGCTGGAGAAGGCCGACCGGATCCTGATCGGCGGCGGCATGGCGTACACCTTCCTCAAGGCCAAGGGCCACGAGGTCGGCATCTCGCTGCTGCAGGCGGACCAGATCCCGGTCTGCCTGGAGTACCTGGCCCGGGCCGAGCAGCGGGGCGTCGAGTTCGTGCTGCCGACGGACGTCCTGGTCTCCGCCGAGTTCCCGGACCTCAAGACCAAGGCCCCGGCGAACCCGACGACCGTCGACGCCGACGCCATCCCGGCCGACCAGGAGGGCCTGGACATCGGCCCGAAGACCCGCGAGCTGTACGCGGCCAAGCTGGCCGACGCGGGCACGGTGTTCTGGAACGGCCCGATGGGCGTCTTCGAGCACCCGGACTACGCGAACGGCACCAAGGCCGTCGCGCAGGCCCTGCTCGACAGCGACGCGTTCACCGTGGTCGGCGGCGGCGACTCCGCCGCGGCTGTCCGCATCCTGGGCTTCGACGAGAACGCCTTTGGACACATTTCGACCGGCGGCGGCGCCAGCCTCGAGTACCTGGAGGGCAAGACCCTCCCCGGTCTCGCCGCACTGGAGGACTGACACACATGACCGACCGTCTCCCGCTGATGGCGGGCAACTGGAAGATGAACCTCAACCACCTTGAGGCCATCCAGCACACCCAGAAGCTGGCCTTCGCGCTGGCCGACAAGGACTACGAGGCCGTCGAGGTCGCCGTCCTGGTGCCGTTCACCGACCTGCGCTCGGTGCAGACCCTGGTCTTCGGCGACAAGCTGAAGATCAAGTACGGCTCGCAGGACATCTCGCAGCACGACGGCGGGGCCTACACCGGCGAGGTCTCCGGCCCGATGCTGGCCAAGCTCCAGTGCACCTACGCGGTGATCGGCCACTCCGAGCGCCGCCAGTACCACGGCGAGAACGAGGAGATCGTCAACGCCAAGGTGAAGGCCGCCTACCGGGCCGGGGTCACCCCGATCCTGTGCGTCGGCGAGCCGCTGGAGATCCGCAAGGCCGGCACCCACGTCGAGTACACCCTGGCCCAGCTGGACGGCGGCCTGGCCGACGTCCCGGCCCACCAGGCCGAGTCGATCGTGGTCGCCTACGAGCCGGTCTGGGCGATCGGCACCGGCGAGGTGGCCACCCCGGAGGACGCGCAGGAGGTCTGCGCCGCCATCCGCAAGCGGATCGCCGAGCTGTACGACGCCGAGCTGGCCGGCAAGGTCCGGGTGCTGTACGGCGGTTCGGTGAAGTCGTCGAGCGCGGCCGGTCTGATGGCCAAGCCCGACATCGACGGCGGCCTGGTCGGCGGTGCCTCGCTGGACGCCGACGAGTTCGTCAAGATCGTGCGCTACCGTGAGCAGGCAGTAGGCTAACGCCGCCGCAGCAACGTAGGCTTTGGGGCCGGACCGCCGTACGCGGCCCGGCCCCTTCGCCGAAGATACGAGAGAGTTGGTCCCGTCGTGGTTCTCGGGTTCTCGATTGCCCTGATCATCTTCAGTCTTCTGATGATCCTGCTGGTGCTGCTGCACAAGGGGAAGGGCGGCGGCCTGTCGGACATGTTCGGCGGTGGCGCGATGTCCACCGGCGGCGGTTCGGCGGTGGCCGAGCGCAACCTGGACCGCATCACCATCGTGGTCGGCGTGGGATGGTTCGCGTCCATCATCGTCCTCGGCCTGCTGATGAAGACCTCGGTCTGACGTATCCCTGACGCCCCGTCGCCCGAGCGCCTATCCTGGGACGGTCGGGTGCGGAGGCGATGGTGGCGGATGCTTAACTCCTGCTTACACTAGGACGACTTTCGCCACCGACGCGCACCGCGGCGGGTCGGCGCACCAGTACGCAGGGAGTCAGACCGTGGCAAGTGGCAATGCCATCCGTGGCAGCAGGGTCGGGGCCGGCCCGATGGGCGAGGCGGAACGCGGCGAGTCCGCCCCGCGCAACCGGATCTCCTTCTGGTGCGCGAACAAGCACGAGACCCGCCCCAGCTTCGCCGCCGAAGCGGCGATCCCGGACACCTGGGACTGCCCGCGCTGCGGCTTCCCCGCGGGGCAGGACCAGCACAACCCGCCGGCGCCCTCGCGCAACGAGCCCTACAAGACCCACCTCGCCTACGTCCGTGAGCGGCGCACCGACGCCGACGGCGAGGCGATCCTGGCCGAGGCGCTGGCGAAGCTCCGCGGCGAGATCTGAGTCCGGCGCAACGGTCCGAACGCAACGGCAAACAGCACGAAGGGCGCCACCGTCGAGTGACGGTGGCGCCCTTCGGCGTCGCCGGGCCGGCTACGCGGAGGCCGGCGGGTAGAGCTGCGGCGGGATCCGCTCCGCGGCGGCGCGGTCCAGCAGCCACAGGGTGCGGCCGCGGCCGTACGCGCCGGAGGCGGGCGCCTGGAGCTCGCCCGGGCCGGACAGCGCCAGCGCGACCGCGCCCGCCTTGTCCTCCCCGGCGGCCAGCAGCCAGACCTCGCGGGCGGTGCGGATCGCCGGGAGGGTGAGCGAGACCCGGGTCGGCGGGGGCTTGGGGGCCCCGCGCACGCCGACCACGGTCAGCTCGGTCTCCCGCACGCCCGGGTGCTCGGGGAAGAGCGAGGCGACGTGGGTGTCCGGGCCGACGCCGAGCAGCAGCACGTCGAAGGCCGGGACGCCGAGCCGGTCGCCCGGGCCGGCCGCCTTCGCCAACTCCTCGGCGTAGCGGGCGGCGGCGGCCTCCACGTCCGAGCCGTCCACCCCGTCCGAGGCGGGCATCTCGTGCACCCGCGCCGGGTCGAGCGGGACGGCGTCCAGCAGTTCGGCGCGCGCCTGGACGGCGTTGCGCTCCGGGTCGGCGGCGGGCAGGAAGCGCTCGTCGCCCCACCAGAGGTCCAGCCGGCCCCAGTCGACCGCGTCGCGCGCCGGGGAGGCGGCGATCGCGGCCAGCAGGGCGTTGCCGTTGCGGCCGCCGGTGAGCACCACCGAGGCGCTGCCGCGGGCGGCCTGGGCGTCCACGATCCGGGTGATCAGCCGGGCCGCGGCCGCCTGGGCCATCAGCTCCTTGTCCCGGTGGACGACGAGCTGGGGGGTCGCGTTGGTCATGCGCCTTCCTTGGTGGCGCGCTTGCCGGCGGCCTTCCGGGCGGGCTTCCGGTCCGCCGTCCCGGCGGTCACCCGGTCCGGGTTGGCCACGGCGGCCTCGGCGGCCTCCTCGACGGCGTCCTCGGCGACCTCCCGGGCGACCCGCTCCGCCGCCGCGGTCTCGGCGTTGGCCGGCTCGTGCAGCTGGTCGACGGGCGTGCGCACGGCCGTCGCGTAGATGTCGTCCGGATCCAGGCGGCGCAGCTCCTCGGCGATCAGCTCCGAGGTCTCGCGCCGCTTGAGCGCCACCTGGCGGTCCGGCGAGCCGGGCATGGAGAGCGTGCCCAGCAGGCCGTCCGGGCGGTCCAGCGTGATGTCCCCGTCCTTGGTGCGCAGGTGCACCGCGGTGATGCCGGGGCCGTTGGTGACGACCCGCTCGACCGGCACGTGCAGCCGGTTGGTCAGCCAGAGGCCGAGCAGCTCGACGCTGGGGTTGTAGGACTCGCCCTCGACCACCGCGGAGACGATCGTGGACGGCCGCTGGTCCAGCGCGGCGGCCAGCATCGAGCGCCAGCCGGTGACCCGGGTCCAGGCCAGGTCGGTGTCGCCCGGGGTGTAGCTCTGCGCGCGCTGGGCGAGCTGGCCGACCGGGGACTCGGCGGTGACGGCGTCGGTGATCCGGCGCTGGGCGATCGAGCCCAGCGGGTCCTGCGCCGGGTGCAGCGGCGCGTTGTCCGGCCACCAGACGACGGTCGGGGCGTCCGGCAGCAGCAGCGGCAGGACCACCGACTGGGCGTGCGCGGCGAGTTCGCCGTGCATCCGCAGGACGACCGTCTCGCCGGAGCCGGCGTCCGAGCCGACCAGGATCTCGGCGTCCAGCCGGGTCTCGGCGCGGGCCCGGGGCGAGCGCCCGGCGCGCTTGATCACCGCGAGGGTGCGCATCGGGTGCTCGCGGGAGGCGTCGTTGGCGGCCTTGAGGGCGTCGTAGGCGCTGCCCTCGTCGGTCACTATCACCAGGGTGAGCACCATGCCGGCGGCGCCGGAACCGCGGGCCCGGCGCGCCTCCATCAGCGCGGCGTTGATCTTGCTGGACGTCGTGTTGGTGAGGTCGATCTTCATGGCCGGCGCCAGCTCCTGCCGTCTCGTGCGAGCATCTCGTCCGCCTCGACCGGGCCCCAGGTCCCCGCCGCGTACTGGGCGGGCTTGCCGTGGGTGTCCCAGTACTTCTCGATCGGGTCGAGGATCTGCCAGGAGAGCTCGACCTCCTGGTGGCGCGGGAACAGGTTGGCGTCGCCGAGCAGCACGTCGAGGATGAGCCGCTCGTACGCCTCCGGGCTGGACTCGGTGAAGGACTCGCCGTAGGCGAAGTCCATCGTCACGTCCCGGACCTCGAAGGAGGTGCCCGGCACCTTGGAGCCGAACCGCACGGTGACGCCCTCGTCCGGCTGGACCCGGATGACCAGGGCGTTCTGCCCCAGCTCCTCGGTCGCGTAGGAGTCGAACGGCAGGTACGGGGCGCGCTGGAAGACGACCGCGATCTCGGTGACCCGGCGGCCCAGGCGCTTGCCGGTCCGCAGGTAGAACGGGACGCCCGCCCAGCGGCGGTTGTTGATCTCCAGCTTGATGGCCGCGTAGGTGTCGGTCTTGGAGTCCGGGTCGATCCCGTCCTCGTCCAGGTAGCCGACGACCTCCTCGCCGCCCTGCCAGCCGGACGCGTACTGGCCGCGCACGGTGTGCCGGCCGAGGTCGGCCGGGAGCTTGACGGCGCTGAGCACCTTGAGCTTCTCGGCCACCAGCGCCTTGGGGTGGAAGGACGCCGGCTCCTCGATGGCGGTGAGCGCCATCAGCTGGAGCAGGTGGTTCTGGATCACGTCACGGGCGGAGCCGATGCCGTCGTAGTAGCCGGCCCGGCCGCCGATGCCGATGTCCTCGGCCATGGTGATCTGCACGTGGTCGACGTACGACCGGTTCCAGATCGGCTCGAACATCTGGTTGGCGAAGCGCAGCGCCAGGATGTTCTGGACCGTCTCCTTGCCCAGGTAGTGGTCGATCCGGAAGACCTCGTCCCGGGGGAAGACCTCGTGGACGACCTTGTTGAGCTCCTGCGCGCTCTCCAGGTCGTGGCCGAAGGGCTTCTCGATGACCGCGCGGCGCCAGGAGGTCCTGCCGGTCCCCTCCTGCCCGTTGGCGGGCGAGGAGGGCGGGTCGGCCAGGCCGTGCTTCTTGAGCTGCTGGACGACGGTGGGGAAGAACTTCGGCGGGACGGACAGGTAGAAGGCGAAGTTGCCGCCGGTGCCCTGGGCCTTGTCCAGCTCCTCGATGGTCTCGCGCAGCTTGTCGAAGGCGTCGTCGTCGTCGAAGGTCCCGTGGACGAAGCGCATGCCCTTGGCGAGCTGCTGCCAGACCTCCTCCCGGAACGGGGTGCGGGCGTGGTCCCGGACGGCGTCGTGGACCTCCTTGGCGAAGTCCTCGTCGTCCCACTCGCGGCGGGCGAAGCCGACGAGGGAGAAGCCCGGCGGAAGCAGACCGCGGTTGGCCAGGTCGTAGATGGCCGGCATCAGCTTCTTGCGGGACAGGTCGCCGGTGACCCCGAAGATGACCAGACCGGACGGCCCCGCGATGCGCGGGAGCCGTCGGTCGGAGGGGTCACGAAGCGGGTTGACGGGGGTGGGCGGGAGATCGTCCGCGTCCGATTCCGGTGTCAACTCGGGGAAATCAGTGCTCACTTGATGGGCTCCGCTTTCGTGCGCTGGCTGTGAGCAGGGGTCACTTCTCGTCGGCGAAGGAAGCGAGCGAGGCGGTGACGGTGTCGAGCAGCTCGTTCCAGGACTGCTCGAACTTCTCGACGCCCTCGTCCTCCAGCAGCTGGACGACGTCGTCGTAGTCCACGCCGGCCGCGGCGATCGCGTCCAGCACGGCCTTGGCGTCGGCGTAGTTGGGGACGATGGTGTTGCCGGTGACCACGCCGTGGTCGCCGGTGGCCTCCAGGGTGGCCTCGGGCATCGTGTTGACGGTGCCGGGGGCGACCAGCTCGGTGACGTACAGGGTGTCCGGCAGGGCCGGGTCCTTGACGCCGGTCGAGGCCCACAGCGGGCGCTGCGGCTTGGCGCCGGCGGCCTCCAGGGCGCTCCAGCGGGCGCTGCCGGCGGTCTTGCCGTCGACGCTGCCGAAGACCTCCTCGTACGCCTGGTAGGCGAGGCGGGCGTTGGCCAGCGCGGCCTTGGAGCGCAGGTTCCTGGCCTCGCCGCCGATCTTGTCCAGGCGCTTGTCGATCTCGGTGTCCACGCGGGAGACGAAGAAGGAGGCGACCGACTCGATCTGGGAGAGGTCCAGGCCCTTGGCCTTGGCGGCCTCCAGGCCGGTCAGGTAGGCGTCGATGACGGCCTTGTAGCGCTCCAGCGAGAAGATCAGCGTGACGTTGACGCTGATGCCCCTGCCGATGACCTCGGCGATCGCGGGCAGGCCGGCCTTGGTGGCGGGGATCTTGATGAAGACGTTCGGGCGGTCGACCAGCCACCACAGCTGCTTGGCCTCGGCCACGGTGGTGGCGGTCTCGTGCGCCAGGCGCGGGTCGACCTCGATGGAGACCCGGCCGTCGCGGCCGTTGGAGGCGTCGTAGACGGGGCGCAGCACGTCGGCCGCGTCGCGCACGTCCGAGGTGGTGATCATGCGGATCGCCTCGTCGGTGGTGACCTTGCGGACGGCGAGGTCGCGCAGCTGGCCGTCGTAGGAGTCGTCCCCGGAGCCGGCGATGGCCTTCTGGAAGATGGTCGGGTTGGTGGTCACGCCCACCACGTGCTTGTTCTGCACCAGTTCGGCCAGGTTGCCGGAGTTCAGCCGCTTGCGGCTGAGGTCGTCCAGCCAGATCGCAACGCCTTCGTCGCTGAGGCGCTTCAGTGCGTCAGTCATGGTGCTTCAGTCCCTTTGTTCTTCTGCTTCGTGGGGTGGTCGAAGGGCCGGGGCGCCGATGTGCGGTCGGCGGCCCCGGCCCGGGTGCCGCTAGCGGTTGACGGCCTCGAGGGAGCGCAGGGCGTTGTGGGCCTCGGCCACCACGCGCTCGGCGGTGATGCCGAACTCCTCGAAGAGCACCTTGTAGTCGGCGGAGGCGCCGAAGTGCTCCAGCGAGACGATCCGGCCGTGGTCGCCGACCAGCTCGCGCCAGCCCTGGGCGATGCCGGCCTCGACCGAGACGCGGGCCTTGACCGACGGCGGCAGCACGCTGTCGCGGTAGGCCTGGTCCTGCTCCTGGAACCACTCGAAGGACGGGACCGAGACCACGCGGGTGGCGATGCCCTCGGCCTCCAGCACCTCGCGGGCCTGGACGGCCAGCTGGACCTCGGAGCCGGTGCCCAGCAGGATCACCTGCGGGTCGCCGGTGGAGGCCTCGGCCAGCACGTAGGCGCCCTTGGCGGTGCCCTCGGCGGAGGCGAAGACCTCGCGGTCGAAGGTCGGGACGTTCTGGCGGGTCAGCGCGAGGCCGACCGGGCCGGGGTGGCTGGTCTGGCGCTCGATGACGGTGCGCCAGGCGACGGCCGTCTCGTTGGCGTCGGCCGGGCGGACCATGGCCAGGCCCGGGATGGCGCGCAGCGAGGCCATGTGCTCGACCGGCTGGTGGGTCGGGCCGTCCTCGCCGAGGCCGATCGAGTCGTGCGTCCAGACGTAGGTGACCGGCAGCTTCATCAGCGCGGCCAGACGGACGGCCGGGCGCATGTAGTCGGCGAAGACCAGGAAGGTGCCGCCGTACACGCGGGTCCTGCCGTGCAGGGCGATGCCGTTCATGGTCGAGCCCATGGCGTGCTCGCGGATGCCGAAGTGGATCGTCCGGCCGTACGGGCTCGCCGACTTCAGCGGGTTGCCCTCGGGGAGGAAGGAGCTGTCCTCGTCGATGGTGGTGAGGTTGGACTCCGCGAGGTCGGCCGAGCCGCCCCACAGCTCCGGGATCACCGCGCCGAGCGCCTTGAGGGTCTCGCCGGAGGCCTTGCGGGTGGCGACGTCCTTGCCGGCCGGGAAGGACGGGACGGCCTTCTTCCAGCCCTCGGGCAGCTCGCCGGCCTGGATGCGGTCGAACTCGGCGGCCCGGTTCGCGTCGGCGGCGCGCCAGGCGTCGAAGCCCTGCTGCCACTGGTCGCGGGCGGCCTTGCCGCGCTTGATGACCAGCCGGGCGTGCTCGATGACCTGGTCGCTGACCTCGAAGGTCTTCTCCGGGTCGAAGCCCAGGACCTTCTTGGTGGCGGCGATCTCGGCGGCGCCGAGCGCGGAGCCGTGCGCCTTGGCGGTGTTCTGGGCGTCCGGGGCCGGCCAGGCGATGATCGTGCGCATCGCGATCATCGACGGGCGGGCGGTCTCGGCCTTGGCGGCGGCCAGCGCACCGGCGAGGGCCTCGACGTCGATGTCGCCGTTGGCCTTCGGGGTGACGCGCTGCACGTGCCAGCCGTACGCCTCGTAGCGCTTGAGGACGTCCTCGGAGAACGCCGTCTCGGTGTCGCCCTCGATCGAGATGTGGTTGTCGTCGTACAGCGCGACCAGGTTGCCCAGCTTCTGGTGGCCGGCCAGCGAGGAGGCCTCGGCGGAGATGCCCTCCTCCAGGTCGCCGTCGGAGACGATGGCCCAGACGGTGTGGTCGAAGGGGGACTCCCCGGCCGCCGTCTCCGGGTCGAACAGGCCGCGCTCGTAGCGGGCGGCCATCGCCATGCCGACCGCGTTGGCGATGCCCTGGCCGAGCGGGCCGGTGGTGGTCTCCACGCCGGCGGTGTGGCCGTGCTCGGGGTGGCCCGGGGTGCGGCTGCCGGCCACCCGGAAGGCCTTGAGGTCGTCCAGCTCCAGGCCGTAGCCCGAGAGGTACAGCTGGGTGTAGAGCGTCAGGCTGGTGTGCCCGGGGGAGAGGACGAAGCGGTCGCGCCCGACCCAGGACGGGTCCGTCGGGTCGTGGCGCAGGAATCGCTGGAAGATCAGGTACGCGGCCGGGGCCAGCGACATGGCCGTCCCGGGATGTCCGTTGCCGACCTTCTGGACAGCGTCCATGGCCAGGACCCGCGCGGTGTCAACCGTGCGCTCGTCCAGA
This sequence comes from Kitasatospora sp. NPDC057738, assembly GCF_042798815.1. Taxonomy (NCBI): domain Bacteria; kingdom Bacillati; phylum Actinomycetota; class Actinomycetes; order Kitasatosporales; family Streptomycetaceae; genus Kitasatospora; species Kitasatospora sp. NPDC057738. Next base: position 144,836 of record NZ_JBHVJT010000008.1, read on the forward strand.
TCGGTCCACTCGAATGCGTTCGTCGGCGCAGTGCTCACCCTGTCTCAGGGCTCCTTCCATTGTGAAGAGTGACCCCGTGAATGGGGACCGGGTCGGCCACGGCGCTGTGGTCCCGACGCTGGGTGGTGCCGGTCACGGAGGGTAGATCCCGCTTCTGCGTGCGAGCCTACCGTCCGGGTCGGGGCTCACCCTCCGTGCTGGGACAACCGGCAATTCCCCCTGCAGATTCCCACCGGGAAGGCCGGGAGGGATTTGTCCCAGACTCTCCCGAATCGCGGCTCCGCGCCGCTCCGGTGGTCAGGACGGGCTAGCGGACCTCCCCGGAGGCCTCCGGGGGCGTCGCCCGGGCGGTTCACCCGGGGGTGTGCGTTCCGCCTCGCCGGGGGACCCCGGAGCCGGATGCGATATATGGAACGTCTATGGTGTCGTGGTACGCGCAGAGCGGACGATTCGGGACCCTTCGTTCCTGTGGACGCCTGCGAGGATTCATCTTCAGTTGGGGTGTTAGTGACCGCCGTCGAAACCCGTCCCGCCGGGGTCACCGGGGCGACTCCTGCGCACCGGCCGTTCGGGGCCCGTGTCGGCGCGTTCGTCGCACTGACCAAGCCGCGGATCATCGAGCTGCTGCTGATGAGCACCGTGCCGGTGATGTTCCTGGCTCAACAGGGCGTGCCGAACATGCTGCTGGTGCTGAAGGTCGTCATCGGCGGCTACCTCTCGGCCGGCGGCGCCAACGCCCTCAACATGTACATCGACCGGGACATCGACGCGATCATGTCGCGCACCGAGCGGCGGCCGATCGTCACCGGGATGGTGTCGCCGCGCGAGGCGCTGGTGTTCGGCGTCGTGCTCGCGGTCGTCTCGACCCTGCTGCTGGGCTTCGGGGTCAACTGGCTGTCGGCCGGGCTGGCGCTGGGCGCGCTGCTGTTCTACGTGTTCGTCTACACGCTGGGTCTCAAGCGGCGCACCTCGCAGAACATCGTCTGGGGCGGCATCGCAGGCTGCATGCCGGTGCTGGTCGGCTGGTCCTCGGTGACCAACTCGATGTCCTGGGCCGCGGTGATGCTGTTCCTGGTGGTGTTCTTCTGGACGCCGCCGCACACCTGGGTGCTGTCGATGAAGGTCCGCGACGACTACGCGCGGGCCGGCGTGCCGATGCTGCCGGTGATCAAGGGCAACGTGGCGGTCGGCAAGCAGGTCGTCATCTACTCCTGGGTGATGGTGGCGGTCTCGCTGGCGCTCTGGCCGCTGGGACACATGAGCTGGCTGTACCCGGTCGCCGCGGTGCTGCTGGGCGCGGCCTGGCTGCGCGAGGCGCACGCGCTGTACGGGCGGGCCAAGGCCGGCATCGTGGGCGCCAAGCTCAAGGAGATGCGGCTGTTCCACTGGTCGATCACCTACCTGTCGCTGCTGATGGTGGTCTGCGCGATCGACCCGTTCGTCAAGTAGGGATCCGTTCGCGAAGCAGGGATTCGTCGGGAGAGCCCCGGTCCGGTGGACCGGGGCTCTCCCGCGTTCCGGGGGTGTCAGCGTCCGGGGAGTCCGGACGGGCCGACGTGGTCGTCCAGCCAGTCCCGCAGCGGCTGGGAGGCGTGCAGGAAGCCGGTGATCCGGGTGTGGGCGGCGCGGGTGCCCAGCCACTTCGCGGGCTCCCACTCCTGCCAGGCCACCAGGCCCTTGTGGCGCAGCAGCCCGATCCTGGGGTGGTCCTTGGGGTAGCCGCGCGGGGCCGACTTGAGGGAGTCCCGGCCCACCACCAGCGGGCCCTGCTGCTCCACCCGGGCGATCACCCGCTCCAGCTCCGCGCCGGTGACGTCCTCCGCGACGGCGGCGCGGTAGCGCTCCAGCTGGTCCGGGGCGAGCTGGTAGAAGCCGTTGCCGCAGGCCAGCCCGTCGGCGGAGAGCTGGATGTAGCCGCCGCTCTCCAGATGGGCGCCGATGTGGGTCTTGTACGGGGACTTGTCGGCGCTGAACCGGACGTCGCGGTTGGGCCGGAAGATCTTCCCCGGCCCGAACTCCGGCTCCAGTTCGGCGAGCAGCAGCTCCATCGGGGCCCGGACGACGCCGTCGTAGACGTCCTTGTGGGCCTGCCAGAAGGTCTTGGAGTTGTCGGCTTCCAGGTGCTCGTAGAAGTCGAGCGCCTCGGCCGGCCAGCCGGAGAAGGTCACTCCTCCAGTATGTGGCCCGGTGCACAGGGTGCTCCCGTCGCCAGCGGCGCTACCGGTGGGTAGCATGCGGGCATGAGCAGCGTTGAGACCGCCACCGCGCCGGACGCCCGTACCGAGCGCCGTGCCAAGCGCATCGCCAAGCACCTGACCAGCTTCGCCCGGCAGCACGGCGGCAGCGCCGACGCGGTCGTCGAGTACGTCGGCTCCGTGGCCACCCGGATCGTCGTGGTGGGCGCGGACGGCGCCTGGGGCGACCAGGTGGCCCCCAGCTACGCCGTCGGCCGCCGGGCCGCGGAGCTGGCCGGGCTGACCCTGCACGAGGACTTCGAGGGCGAGCTGGGCCTCAAGGTGAAGACCGGCGCGTACGAGTGGAAGCGGATGGCCGGCATCCAGCTCGGCGGCTGAACCCGGCCCGGACACGGCGACGGGGCCAGGCCTCCTCTCCTTCCGCGCACCCCCGCCCCCCTTCCCCCCCCCTCCGACCCCCCGACCCCCTGTCCCCCACCCCTCACCCCCCCCCTCCCCCCACCCCCCCTCCCCCTCCCCCCCCCCCCCTCCC
>NZ_JBHVJT010000008.1:147572-159797 GCF_042798815.1 Kitasatospora sp. NPDC057738
GGAGCCGGGCCGTCGGTGCTGCCGGGGGTCAGACCGAGGCGGTCTGCGGGGCCCGGGCGGGCGGCTGATCGGCGGCCGCCGCGTCCGCGCGGGTGCGCAGGGCGAGCGGGACGCGCAGCGCGGCGATCCAGGTGAGGGCGGCGAGCAGCATGTGCAGGCCGACCATGAGCTCGGGCGCGTCGGTGAAGTACTGGACGAAGCCGAGCACGCCCTGCAGCAGCAGGACGGCGAGCAGTTCCTTGGCCCGGGCGCGGGCGGGCTGCGGGGCCTTGACGGCGGCGAAGACGAAGATCACCGCGATGGCCAGGCCGACCGAGACGAACGCGAAGTCGGCGTGGAACTGGGCGAGGCGGTCGTAGTCGATCGGGATGCGCGGGACGATCTTGTTGTCCTTGGGCGTGCCGGGGTGGTGGCCGGCGCCGGTCACCAGGGTGCCGGCCGCGACGAGCAGGCCGATCACGGTGACCAGGACGTACGAGAGCTGGTGGATCGGCCGGGCCACCGAGAGGCGGGGCGGGCCGTCGCCCTCCTTGGACCGCTCCCACATCAGCAGCGCGACCCAGACCAGGGCCATCGCGGCGATCATGTGCAGCGCCACGGTGTACGGGTTGAGGCCGGTCAGCACGGTGATGCCGCCGAGCACGGCGTTGCTCATCACCAGCCAGAACTGCGCCCAGCCGAGCCGGGTCATGCTGTGCCGCCAGGGCCGGTGGCAGCGGGCGGCCAGGATGGCCCAGCCGACGGCGGCGCTCAGCACGTAGGTGAGCATCCGGTTGGTGAACTCGACGACGCCGTGGAAGCCCATCTCGGCGGTGGGCGTCAGGCTCTCGTCGGTGCATCGGGGCCAGGTCGTACAGCCGAGGCCGGAGGCGGTGAGCCGGACGGCGCCGCCGGTGACGACGATCACCACGCTCATCACCAGCGCGGCGAACGTGGCGCGGCGGACCATCTCGGCGGATGGCTGCCAGCGCTCGGCGAGCAGGGAGAAGGGGTTAGGCACGGGGTCAATCGTAGGCGGCCTTACAGGCGATCTTGGGGCGGGGCACGGCTGCGCGCGGCCGTGGGCGGCGGAGTCCGGGGCCGGCGACACGCCGGGACGGGACACGCGGACAAAGGGGGTGAATCCCTCAAGATGCGCATTGGTCTTGACCAATTGTGGTTCGGGTGGAGAGAGTGCGCCTCTGGTCCATACCTTTTTTCGGACCTCTCTCCCACCTCCTCCCGCACGTAAGCGGAGACCTGCACATGCGCATATCCACTTCCGCCGCCGCGCTCGCCGTCGGTGGCTCCCTCGCACTGGCCGGCCTCATCGCGCCGGCCGCCCAGGCCGTCGGCGCCGACCAGGAGTGCCGCGGTCTCGGGGTCGCCAACCTCTACGGCGAATTCATCGAGGGCGACGACACCCACACCCCCGACGCCGAGGGCGCGGTCGCGGTCGGCGGCAACGCCGACTTCACCGGCGGCTTCTCGGTCGGCCAGGAGCTCACCGCGGCCCAGGTCGACGCCCTGCCCGGCAAGAACGCCCTGGTCGTGGCGGGCCGGATCACCGGCCACAACACCCAGGTGATGAAGGGCAACGGCGTCTTCGGCTCCAAGGCCGACGGCGCCACCGTCCAGGCCCACCAGGGGGCCGTCGCCCAGGGCTCCTCGCCGATCGACTTCAAGGCCGAGTTCGCCAAGCTGCGCGCCGCCGCGACCTCGCTGGCCGCCGTGCCGCAGACCGCCGGCGCCACCGTCCAGGCCGAGGGCGCCAAGCTGACGTTCACCGGCGGGGACGCGAAGTACAACAGCTTCACCGTCGACGCGGCCAGGCTGCAGGGCGCCAAGGACGTCTTCCTCAAGGTCCCGGCCGGCTCGGTGACGGTGGTCAACGTGACCGGCGGCTCGTACGACATGGCGGCGGCCGGGACCACCGGCTTCCACCTGTGGGACGAGGGCCGGAAGGCCTTCGTGCTGGACGACAAGCTGCAGAGCGCCGCGGGCGGGGCGATCCGCTCCAAGCTGCTCTGGAACTTCCCGACCGCCACCAAGGTGGTCAAGAACAGCCAGGCCGCCTGGGCCGGGACCGTGCTCGCGCCGAACGCCGCCTTCGACCTCGGCAGCGGCGGTCCGGTCAACGGCTCGGTGATCGCCGCCTCGCTGACCGGCAAGGGCGGTGCGGAGACGCACCACTACCCCTTCACCGGCTGCCTGCCGGGCACCGTGCCGACGCCGTCCGGCACGCCGACGGTGCCGCCGACCGTGCCGAGCGGCTCGCCGTCGGCCACGCCGAGCGCCTCGACCTCCCCGAGCGGTTCGGCGAGCCCCTCGGGCAGCCCGTCCGCCCCGGCGACCGGCACGCCCGGCGCGAGCGGTTCGCCCAGCGCGTCGGCCGGTGGCGCGACCACCGCCCCGTCGGCCTCGGGCAGCCCGTCCGCCCAGCCGGACGCGGGCGGCAACCTGGCGCACACCGGCTCCGGCCCGGTGCTGCCGCTGGCGATCGGCGGTGCGGTCGTGCTCGCGGCCGGCGGCGCGATCGTGGTGGCGGCCCGGCGCAAGGCGGCCAGGAAGGCCTGAGCCGGTCGAGCCCGCCCCGGCCGCGGCCCCGGCCGCGGAGGGGCGGAATCGACGGAAAGGCCGGAATGGCCCGCTGTTCGTCGGCTGACTGAATAGGAGCCCTCGGTGATTGAACCCGATCACCGAGGGCTCCGTTCTGTCTTGAAGGTGACGAAGTCCATTCAGGTTTGTCGAATCCGCGTTCCGCGAGGTGACAGCTGTGATGGGCTGGTCATGCACATCGGAAGACGGACGGACAGTCGATATCCGGTCGTACGGCGGGGTGTGGCGGGGTGCGGGAGTGCCGGTAGAGTCCCCCGGACAGTCGTAGCGGGCCACCGCGAACCACTCAACACGCCTGCTGCACAAGACCGTTCGGAGGGGAACAAAGTAATGGCACGACAGCAGCGGCACTTCGCGATCGGTGCGACGGCGCTTGCCGGAACGGCTGCGGCCGGTTTTCTCCTGCCCCTGGCGCTGGCCACCAATGCCTCGGCGCACGTGCCGAGTTGGACGGTGACCTGCGACAAGATCGTGATCGATCTGATCAACTACAGCGGCAACGAGACCGTGAAGAACACCGTCAGCCTCACCATCGACGGCGAGAAGGTCCTGGACGGCAAGACCTTCCCGAAGGAGTACCACGGCACCTTCCCGGTGAAGGATCACAACGCCCCGATCAAGGCGAACCTGGTGGTCACCACCACGGAGAACCCGAACGAGAAGGGCTGGAACATCAACGAGACCAAGACCATCGAGCCGTGCCACACGCCGACTCCCACCCCCACGCCCACCCCCACCAAGACGCCGACCCCGACGCCGACGCCGACGCCGACCGCGACCCCGACCCCCACGCCGTCGACCACGCCCCCGGCCACGCCGACCCCGTCGGCCACGCCCACCCCGAGCAAGACCCCGACGCCGACCCCGACGCCCACCACCAGCGCGCCGGCGCTCGCCCAGACCGGTAGCAGCGACTCGACCCCGATCATCGCGGCGGCCGGCGGCGGCGTGCTGCTGGTCGGCGGCGCGCTCGTCCTGCTCGCCCGCAAGCGCCGCGGCGGCAGCGAGAGCTGACACCCCGGCCCGATGACCACGACGCCCCCCGGCCCAAGGCGGCCGGGGGGCGTCGTGCGTCGGTACCCGCCGACCTACTCCCAGCGGAAGAAGCGGGCGGCCGCGGCCAGGCCGAGCACCGACCAGCCGGCCAGGATGCCGAGGTCGGCCCACGGCACCCCGGCGCCGTTCTGGAGCACCGACCGCAGGCCGTCCGAGAGCGCCGAGATCGGCAGCAGCTCCAGCACCGACCGCACGGCCTCGGGGAACCTGGTCAGCGGCACGATCACCCCGCCGCCGAGCAGCAGCAGGACGAACACCAGGTTGGCGCCGGCCAGGGTGGCCTCGGCCTTCAGGGTGCCGGCCATCAGCAGGCCCAGCCCGGAGAAGGCGGCGGTGCCGAGGACCAGCAGCGCGGCGACGGTCAACGGGTCGCCGTGCGGGGACCAGCCGAGGGCCAGTGCGATCACCGACAGCAGCGCCACCTGCAGCGCCTCCGTCACCAGGACGCAGCCGGTCTTGGCGGTCAGCAGCGCCCAGCGCGGCAGCGGGCTGGCGCCGAGCCGCTTCAGGACGCCGTAGCGGCGCTCGAACCCGGTGGCGATGGCCTGGCCGGTGAAGGCGGTGGACATCACGGCCAGCGCCAGCAGGCCGGGCGCCAGGAAGTCGACCCGCTTGCCGGGGCCCTCGACCGCGACGACGTCCACGGCGGAGAACAGCACCAGCAGCACGGTCGGGATGACCACGGTGAGCAGCAGCTGCTCGCCGTTGCGCAGCAGCATCCGGGTCTCGAACGCGGTCTGGGCGAGCAGCATCCGGCCGACGGGCGCGGGGCCCGGCGCGGGGGAGTAGTCGGTCGTGGCGGCGGTCATGGTTCCCTCGCTCCGTTCGCTCACGAGCGCAGCTCCCGTCCGGTCAGGTCGAGGAAGACGTCCTCCAGGCTGCGGCGCTGGACGGACAGCCGTTCGGGCAGGACGCCGGAGGCCGCGCACCAGCCGGTGACGGTGGCCACCAGCCTCGGGTCGACGGGCGCCTCGACGCGGTAGCTGCCGGGGGCGGTCTCGGTGGCCGTGGCGCCCTCGGGCAGCTCCTTGAGCAGCGGTCCGAGGTCGAGGCCGGGCGGGCCGTCGAAGCGCAGGGAGTCCTCGGCGCCGCCGCGGCACAGCTCCTCGGTGGTGCCGTCGGCGATCACCCGGCCGCGGTCCACGACGGCGACCCGGTCGGCGAGCTGCTCGGCCTCGTCCATGTGGTGGGTGGTGACGACCACGGTGACGCCGTCCCGGCGCAGGTCGCGCACCAGCTCCCAGGTGGCCCGCCGGGCCTGCGGGTCGAGGCCCGCGGTGGGCTCGTCCAGGAAGACCAGCTCGGGGCGGCCGACCACGGCCATCGCCAGGGCGAGCCGCTGCTGCTGGCCGCCGGACAGCCGCCGGTAGGCGGTGCGGCCGCAGGAGCCGAGGCCGAGGCGCTCGACCAGGGCGTCCACGTCCAGCGGGTGGGCGTGCAGCTTGGCGGTGTGCCGCAGCATCTCGACGGCGCGCGCGCCCGCGTACACGCCGCCGGACTGCAGCATGACGCCGATCCGGGGCCGCAGCGCGGCGCTCTGGGCGACCGGGTCGAGGCCGAGGACCCGGACGGTGCCGGCGTCGGGGCGGCGGTAGCCCTCGCAGGTCTCGATGGTGGTGGTCTTGCCGGCGCCGTTGGGGCCGAGGACGGCGGTGATCGCGCCGGCCGGGATGGTGAGGTCGAGGCCGTCCACCGCGAGCTTGTCGCCGTAGCGTTTGACCAGCCCGGCGATCTGGACCGCGGGTTCGGAGTGCATACCGGCGAGTGTAAGAGGGCCTGACGCGCGGGCCGGACGGCGGCTCGATGATCGTTTTCGCAGGTCAGGTAAGGCTAACCTGCGTGACAGATGACACCGGTGAGGCCTGGATCACGGGTTGTCCCGGCGGAAGGAATTACGCAACACTGGTGTTGTGAAAAACATGCGCGAGCACGCCCAGCAGCAGGAGGCCGAGACGGCCTCCTCCTGCGACGTGCCCGTGACGGCGGCCGAGGTGCTGCTGGAGGGCCACCGGGCCACCCGGGACCGGGTCGCCCGGTCGATCCTGGACCACGGCCCCTCCTCCGCCGCCGACCTGGCGAACCGGCTCGGCCTCACCGCCGCCGCCGTCCGCCGCCACCTCGACGGGCTGGTCGCCACCGGCCTGGTCGAGTCCCGCGAACAGCGGGTCTACGGAAGCCGCGGCCGGGGCCGTCCGGCCAAGGTCTTCGCCCTCACCGACGCCGGCCGGGACGCCTTCTACCAGGCGTACGACCAGCTCGCCGCCGACGCGCTGCGCTGGATCGCGGACTCGGTGGGCGGCGGCAAGGCGGGGGAGGAGGCGGTCGCCGCCTTCGCCCGCGCCCGGTTCGGCCAGCAGGCCGAGAAGTACCTGGAGGCCCTGCGCCTGGCCGCCGCCGGGGAACGCACCGAGGCGCTGGCCCAGGCGCTGAGCGCGGACGGGTACGCTGCCACGGTGCGGCGTGTCCCGTCGGCCGCGGCCAAGGCCCCGGCGGGCGCCCAGCTCTGCCAGCACCACTGCCCGGTCGCGCACATCGCCGAGCAGTTCCCGCAGCTCTGCGAGGCGGAGACCGAGGTCTTCTCCCAGCTCCTGGGCACCCATGTGCAACGGCTGGCCACGATCGCCCACGGCGACGGGGTCTGCACCACCTATGTGCCGGCACCCGGTGCCGCATCGTCGCCCGCTCAGCCCCCGGCGGGACGCGGCTCCGATGCAGTGCCGACTGCCGGTACGTCCACCGAAGATTCAGCGTCCGCGCGTTAGGAAGCTCGCATGACTGACACCGTTTCGCACCCCGAGCTCGAAGGCCTCGGCAATTACGAGTACGGCTGGGCCGACCCGGACACCGCCGGTGCCGCGGCCAAGCGCGGGCTCAGCGAGGAGGTCGTCCGCGACATCTCGGCGAAGAAGAACGAGTCCGAGTGGATGCTGAACCTGCGGCTCAAGGGCCTGAAGCTGTTCGGCAAGAAGCCCATGCCGACCTGGGGCTCCGACCTCTCCGGCATCGACTTCGACAACATCAAGTACTTCGTCCGCTCCACCGAGAAGCAGGCCGAGTCCTGGGAGGACCTGCCCGCGGACATCAAGGCCACCTACGACAAGCTCGGCATCCCGGAGGCGGAGAAGCAGCGCCTGGTCGCCGGTGTCGCGGCCCAGTACGAGTCCGAGGTCGTCTACCACCAGATCCGTGAGGACCTGGAGGAGCAGGGTGTCATCTTCCTGGACACCGACACCGCGCTGCGCGAGCACCCGGAGATCTTCAAGGAGTACTTCGGCACCGTGATCCCGGTCGGCGACAACAAGTTCGCCGCGCTGAACACGGCCGTGTGGTCCGGCGGCTCGTTCATCTACGTGCCGAAGGGCGTGCACGTGGACATCCCGCTCCAGGCCTACTTCCGGATCAACACCGAGAACATGGGCCAGTTCGAGCGGACGCTGATCATCGTCGACGAGGACGCCTACGTCCACTACGTCGAGGGCTGCACCGCCCCGATCTACTCCTCCGACTCGCTGCACTCGGCGGTCGTGGAGATCATCGTCAAGAAGGGCGGCCGCTGCCGCTACACGACCATCCAGAACTGGTCGAACAACGTCTACAACCTGGTCACCAAGCGCGCCGTGGCGTACGAGGGCGCGACCATGGAGTGGGTCGACGGCAACATCGGCTCCAAGGTCACCATGAAGTACCCGGCCGTCTACCTGATGGGCGAGCACGCCAAGGGCGAGACCCTGTCGATCGCCTTCGCGGGCGAGGGCCAGCACCAGGACGCCGGCGCCAAGATGGTGCACATGGCGCCGAACACCTCCTCCAACATCGTCTCCAAGTCGGTGGCGCGCGGCGGCGGCCGGACCTCCTACCGCGGCCTGATCGAGATCGGCGAGGGCTCCAAGGGCGCCAAGTCCAACGTGCTGTGCGACGCGCTGCTGGTGGACACCATCTCCCGCTCGGACACCTACCCGTACGTGGACGTCCGCGAGGACGACGTGTCCATGGGCCACGAGGCGACCGTCTCCAAGGTCAGCGAGGACCAGCTCTTCTACCTGATGAGCCGCGGCCTGACCGAGTTCGAGGCGATGGCGATGATCGTCCGCGGCTTCGTCGAGCCGATCGCGCGCGAGCTGCCGATGGAGTACGCGCTGGAGCTCAACAGGCTGATCGAGCTGCAGATGGAGGGCGCGGTCGGCTGACCCCAGGCCGCCGCCGTCCACTCATTTCCGAGGAAGAGAGCACTACGAACAGCCATGGCTGAGCAGAACACCACCGGCTCCACCACCGCCGGGTCGATCGAGGTCGGCACCGCCGGCGCGGGCGCGCAGCTCGCCGGCCCCGGCACCGGCCGCACCGCGGTCCAGCAGCCGATCGACGCGCGCGTCGCGGTCAAGCCGTCCTTCGACGTGAACGACTTCCCGGTGCCCACCGGCCGCGAGGAGGACTGGCGGTTCACCCCGCTGCACCGCCTCGGCGGGCTGCACGACGGCACCGCCGCCTCCGCCCCGCGCGGTGAGGACAAGGTCGAGTTCACGCTGCCGGACGGCGTCACCGCCGAGACCGTCGGCCGGGACGACGCCCGCCTGGGCAAGGCCGGCAAGCCGGTCGACCGGGTCGCCGCGCAGGCGTTCAGCGCCTTCGAGCAGGCGCTGGTGGTCACCGTCCCCAAGGAGTCGGTGCTGGCCGAGCCGGTCAGGATCGACGTGCGCGGCGAGGGCGGCGTCCGCTTCGCCCACGTGGTGATCGACGTCAAGCCGTTCGCCGAGGCCGTCGTGGTGCTGAACCACGAGGGCACCGGCACCCGGGCCGCCAACGTCGAGCTGCTGGTCGGCGAGGGCGCCAAGCTCACCTTCGTCTCCGTGCAGGACTGGGAGCGCGACGCCGTCCACGCCGCCCAGCACAACGCGCTGATCGGCCGGGACGCCTCCTTCAAGTCCGTGGTCGTCACCTTCGGCGGCGACCTGGTCCGCCTGCACCCGCGGGTCACCTACGCGGGCCCCGGCGGCGAGGCCGAGCTGTTCGGCCTCTACTTCGCCGACGCCGGCCAGCACCTGGAGCACCGCCTGGTGATCGACCACGACACGCCGCACTGCCGGTCGAACGTGGCGTACAAGGGCGCGCTCCAGGGCCAGGACGCGCACGCGGTCTGGGTCGGCGACGTGCTGATCCGCGCCGCCGCGGTCGGCACCGACACCTACGAGCTCAACCGGAACCTGGTGCTCACCGACGGCGCCCGGGTCGACTCGATCCCGAACCTGGAGATCGAGACCGGCGAGATCGTCGGCGCCGGCCACGCCTCGGCGACCGGCCGCTTCGACGACGAGCAGCTGTTCTACCTGCAGGCCCGCGGCATCCCGGCCGACGAGGCGCGCCGCCTGGTCGTGCGCGGCTTCTTCGCCGAGCTGCTCCAGCAGATCGGCGTGGCCGAGGTCCAGGACCAGCTCATGGAGAAGATCGACGCCGAGCTGGAATCGGCGGTCTGAACGCGATGACCTTCCTCCGTGCCTGCGCGCTGAGCGACCTCCAGGAGGACGTTCCCAAGCGCGTGGACCTCAACGGCGTGCCGGTCTCCGTCGTCCGCACCGACGAGGGGGTGTTCGCGGTCAACGACACCTGCTCGCACGCGAACGTCTCGCTCTCCGAGGGCGAGGTCGAGGACTGCATGATCGAGTGCTGGCTGCACGGCTCCAGCTTCGACCTGCGCACCGGCAAGCCGTCCGGCCTGCCCGCCACCAAGCCGGTCGCTGTCTACCCCGTAAAGATCGAAGGGGACGATGTGCTCGTCTCCGTCAACCAGGAGTCCTGAGTACACATGGCAACCCTTGAAATCCGCGACCTGCACGTCTCCGTGGACGCCGAGAACGGCCCGCGCGAGATCCTGAAGGGCGTGGACCTGACCGTGAAGCAGGGCGAGACCCACGCCATCATGGGTCCGAACGGCTCCGGCAAGTCCACCCTCGCCTACTCGCTGGCCGGCCACCCCAAGTACACCGTCACCGGCGGCTCGGTGCTGCTGGACGGCGAGGACGTCCTGGAGATGTCCGTCGACGAGCGCGCCAAGGCCGGCGTCTTCCTGGCCATGCAGTACCCGGTCGAGGTCCCCGGCGTCTCGGTCTCCAACTTCCTGCGCACCGCCGCCACCGCCGTCCGCGGCGAGGCCCCCAAGCTGCGGCTGTGGGTGAAGGAGGTCAAGGAGGCGATGGCCGCCCTCCAGATGGACCCGGCCTTCGCCGAGCGCAACGTCAACGAGGGCTTCTCCGGCGGTGAGAAGAAGCGCCACGAGATCCTCCAGCTGGAGCTGCTCAAGCCGAAGATCGCGATCCTCGACGAGACCGACTCCGGCCTGGACGTCGACGCGCTGCGGGTCGTCTCCGAGGGCATCAACCGGGTCCGCTCGACCGGCGAGGTCGGCACCCTGCTGGTGACCCACTACACCCGCATCCTGCGGTACATCAAGCCCGACCACGTCCACGTCTTCGCGGGCGGCCGCATCGTCGAGTCCGGCGGTGCCGAGCTGGCCGACAAGCTGGAGGAAGAGGGCTACGAGTCGTATGTGAAGGGGGGCGCGTCCGAGTGACCCATCCGTTTGCGGGACTGCTCGACACCGACGCGATCCGCAAGGACTTCCCGGTCCTCCAGCGGGTGCTGCACGACGACAAGCCGCTGGTCTACCTGGACAACGCGGCCACCTCGCAGAAGCCGCGCCAGGTGCTGGACGCCCTGAACGCCTACTACGAGCGGCACAACGCCAACGTCCACCGCGGCGTGCACGTGCTCGCCGAGGAGGCCACGGCGCTGTACGAGGGCGCCCGGGACAAGGTCGCGGCCTTCGTCAACGCGCCGAGCCGCAACGAGGTGATCTTCACCAAGAACGCCTCGGAGTCGCTCAACCTCGTCGCCAACATGCTGGCCTGGGCCGACGAGCCCTACCGGGTGGACGCCGACTCCGAGATCGTCATCACGGAGATGGAGCACCACTCCAACATCGTCCCCTGGCAGCTGCTGTCGCAGCGCAGCGGCGCGAAGCTCAAGTGGTTCGGGCTGACCGACGAGGGCCGGCTCGACCTGTCGAACATCGACGAGCTGATCACCGAGAAGACCAAGGTGGTCTCCTTCACCCTGGTCTCCAACCTGCTCGGCACGATCAACCCGGTCGAGACGATCGTCCGCAAGGCCCAGTCGGTCGGCGCGCTGGTCGTCATCGACGCCTCGCAGGCCGCGCCGCACATGGTGCTGGACGTGCAGGCGCTGGAGGCCGACTTCGTCGCCTTCACCGGCCACAAGATGCTGGCCCCGACCGGCATCGGCGTGCTCTGGGGCCGCCAGGAGCTGCTGGAGGACCTCCCTCCGTTCCTCGGCGGCGGCGAGATGATCGAGACCGTCACCATGGGCTCGTCCACCTACGCCCCGGCGCCCCACAAGTTCGAGGCCGGCACCCCGCCGATCGCCCAGGCGGTCGGGCTCGGCGCGGCCATCGACTACCTCCAGGGCATCGGCATGGAGAAGATCGCGGCGCACGAGCACGCGATCACCGAGTACGCCGTCGAGCGGCTGCTGGAGGTCCCCGACCTGCGGATCATCGGCCCGCGCACGGCCGTGGACCGCGGTGCCGCGATCTCCTTCACCCTCGGCGACATCCACCCGCACGACGTGGGCCAGGTGCTGGACGAGCAGGGCATCGCCGTGCGCGTCGGCCACCACTGCGCGCGGCCGGTGTGCCTGCGGTACGGAATTCCGGCGACCACGCGGGCGTCGTTCTATCTGTACTCGACGCCGGGCGAGGTCGACGCGCTGATCGACGGCCTGCACCACGTCCGGAACTTCTTCGGCTGAGGGACGGGGCAGGACGACCATGAAGCTCGACTCGATGTACCAGGACATCATCCTGGACCACTACCGCAACCCGCACGGCAAGGGGCTGCGGGACGGTGACGCCGAGGTGCACCACGTCAACCCGACGTGCGGCGACGAGATCACCCTGCGGGTGAAGCTCGACGGCGCCACCGTCACCGACGTCTCGTACGAGTCGCAGGGCTGTTCGATCAGCCAGGCGAGCGCCTCGGTGCTCAACGACCTGGTGGTCGGCAAGACCGTGGGCGAGGCTCAGGCGGTCCAGGAGGCCTTCCTGGAGCTGATGCAGAGCAAGGGCCAGGGCGAGGGCGACGAGGAGGTGCTGGAGGACGCGGTCGCGTTCGCCGGCGTCTCCAAGTACCCGGCCCGGGTCAAGTGCGCCCTGCTCAGCTGGATGGCCTGGAAGGACGCCACCGCCCAGGCGCTCGCCCACAACCCCGCCGTGAACGACTGACCCCGCAGAGGAGGACAAGACCATGAGTGACGAGAGCACCACCACCACCACCGGCACCGAGGCCCCCGCTGCGGAGCAGCAGACCGGTCTCATCGTCGGCACCACCGCCGGCACGGTCTCGGTCGAGGACCTGACCGAGGCCCTGATGGACGTCGTCGACCCCGAACTGGGCATCGACGTCGTCAACCTGGGCCTGATCTACGGCATCCACATCGACGAGTCCGACGTGGCCACCATCGACATGACGCTCACCTCGGCGGCCTGCCCGCTGACCGACG
>NZ_JBHVJT010000009.1:0-36956 GCF_042798815.1 Kitasatospora sp. NPDC057738
CCACCGCAGGTTCGGCGCAGACCGTCAACTTCTCGGTCATCAGCGTCCCGACCATCGGCATCAACGCCACCGTCACTCCTGGCAGCGTCACCACCGGCAACAGCGCGACGCTCAACATCAGCACCACCTCGGCCGCGACTCCGGGCACCTACCAGCTCGGCGTCACCGCCACCGGCCCCTCCGGCAGCCACACCGCGGCCTACACCCTGACCATCACCGGGGCCGGCCCGACGACCGGCCTGGTCAACGGTGACCTGGAGAGCGGCAGCCTGACCCCGTGGACCTGCCAGAGCGGCGGCGCCGTGGTCTCCACCCCGGTCCACTCCGGCGCCAAGGCGCTCCAGGCGGCGGCCACCGCCGGCCAGACCGGCGAGTGCTCGCAGACCGTCACCCTGAAGCCCAACACCAGCTACACCCTGAGCGGCTGGGTGCAGGGCAACTACGCCTACGTCGGCGTCAGCGGCGGCGCCACCGCCAGCGCCTGGACCAGCTCCTCCGGCTGGACCAAGCTGTCCGTCCCCTTCACCACCGGCGCCAACGGCACCGTCACCGTGTACCTGCACGGCTGGTACGGCCAGGGCAACGTGTACGGGGACGACTTCTCCATCGCCTGAGTCCGCTTCGGGTGACGAATGACGGATGACAGCTGACAGATTTCATTTTCTGTCAGCTGTCATCCGTCTTCTGTTCGCTGATCCCTGTTACCTGTTCGCTGTTACCTGTTCGCTGTTATCTGTTCCCTGTCGTCCGTTCGTCGGCGTCCGTTCGCCGCTGTTCGCCCGTCAGCCGCCCGCCGCCCGCATCCGCTCCGGCCGGCACAGCGCCAGGTACGCCACCGTCGCCAGCACCCCGCAGACCAGGACCACCAGCGCCAGCAGCACGGCGGACGGCCGACCGCCGAGGCTGCTCAGCGGTGCGACCACCGCACCGCACAGGAAGTTGCCCGTCCCCAGCAGGGCCGACGCCGTGCCCGCCACCTGCGGCTCGACCAGGCCGAGCGCCTGGGCGGCGGTGTTCGGCAGCAGTACCCCGAGGCTGCCCATCATCACGAACAGCGGCGGGCAGAACCCGGCCAGCCCGAAGTCCCACACCGTCGTCAGCAGCACCAGCGCCGCCCCGGCGGCGACCGCCGCCGCGAGGCTGCCCAGCATCAGCGCCCGCTGGGTGAAGCGCGGCGCCAGCACCCGTCCGTTCACCTGGGTCATCACCACGATCGAGAACGAGTTCAGCCCGAACAGCAGGCTGTAGGTCTGCGGCGAGACCTGGTACACGTCCTGGAGGACCGTCGACGATCCGCTGATGTAGCCGAAGAGCGCCCCGAAGGCGAGGGAGCTGGTCAGCGCCAGCCCGAGGAACGGCAGGTTGCGCAGCAGCCTCCCCATCGTCCGCAGGGCCGCACCGACCCCGCCGCGGTCCCGGGTCTCCGGCGGCAGCGTCTCCCGCAGCACGCCGAACGAGACCAGGGTGAGCAGCAGTCCGAGGGCCGTGAGCACGCCGAAGGTGCCGCGCCACGAGGTGAACCGCATCAGCTGCGCACCGATGATCGGGGCGAGGATCGGCGCCAGCCCGGATATCAGGGCGATCGAGGCGAGGAAGCGCAGCAGTGCCACGCCCTGGAAGCGGTCCCGGGAGACGGCGCGCCCGATCACCAGCCCGGCGGAGCCGGCCGCGCCCTGGACGAAGCGGCCGACGATCAGCACCGTCAGGTTCGGCGCGAACACGCACGCCACACTGGCCAGGGTGTAGAGGACGAGCCCCGCGAGCAGCGGCCGACGGCGCCCGTAGCGGTCGCTGAGCGGCCCGAAGAGCAGCTGACCGGCCGCGACCCCGAGCATCGAGAAGGTCAGGGTGAGCTGGACGGCGGCCGGCTGGGCGACCAGGTCGTCGGCGATCGCGGGCAGGCCCGGGAGGTAGAGGTCGGTGGTGAGCGGGCCGAGCGCGGCGATCCCGCCGAGGGCGGCGATCACGGCCCAGCCGGGCCGGGCCCGGCCAGTGGCGGGGGCCGGGGCCGGGGCCGGAGCCGGGGCGGCAAGGGACGCGGGGTCGGGAGTGGTGGCGGGTGCGGGAGCGGCAGCGGTCGACGTGTCGTCGGTGGGGCCGACGGTCGGGCCGGGCATGGTTCTCCTTACGGACGGGTGACGCGGGGTTCGTTCGCGCTCCGTCCTATCGCAGCCCGGGCCGGTTCCGACAGCGGGGGTGGACGCTGTTCGGCCGTGGGGGTGCGTCCGGCGGTCGCCCCGCGGCCCGGCCCGGCCCGCACACGACGACGGCCCGCCCGCACCTTCCGGTGCCCGGCGGGCCGTTCCGTTCCGCTCCGCTCCCCGGGCCGGAGGTGGCCGGGAGGAGTCCTCGGCAGTGCTCGGGAGGGCCGGCGCCCGGCCGGCGGCGGCCCCCCGGGGCCGGTCGCCGGACTCAGCGCTTGGCGACGTGCTCGGCGCGCAGCGCCGCCTGCACCGCGGCGCCGTCCTGCCAGGCGTAGAGCTGGTTGCCGGTCAGGGCCACGTTGTAGTGCCCGCAGGTGCCGGTGGCCTTGGTCGCGACGCTCTCGGGGAACCAGCCGGCCTTGAGCGCCTGCGGCACCGGGTGCGCGCTCTTGCCCGGCAGCCCGGCGGTGCAGCCGGCGGGCAGCCGGCCCTCCGGGAGGGTGGCGCGCAGCAGGCGGTCGTCGCCCGTGGTGGACATCAGGTACTTCACCCCGGAGGCGTCGTCGGGCAGCCAGGTCGGCATCGAACGGCGGTCCGCCTTGGCCTGGGTGCCGGTCTCGTACGCGCCCTGCTGCTGGTGGTGCTCGTCGTACCAGTCGGACACCCGCGGGCCGATTGCCACAGCCGCCACGGCGACAGCCATGCCGGTACCCGCGACTCCCAGCGCGACCTTGCTCACGATGCCCTTCATGCCCGACTGTCCTCTCCGTGTCGTGACCGATGCGGCCGTTGCCGCTCGTGCCGCTGCCGCTCGTCTTCGCTGTCGGCGGCCGCTCAGGTCCGCGTCACCGACCCGGTCGGCGTGCTCCGCCGTCCGGTGCAACCATCGTGGCCCGTCCGGACCCGTCGGATCGTCACCACCAGGTCGCGAACTTGTCTCCGACCCACGGGGTACCTTCTCCACCTTCAGGCGTATGTCCTCCGGCAGGGACCCTGAGGCCAGCGGATTCCGGACCTGCGAATTCCGGCCCCGCGGGTCCCGGACCTGCGGATCCCTGAGCCACAGGCCCCGGCACCGCCGGTCGCCGGGTCCGTGCCGCTCCGGCGCTCAGGTTGGCACGCCCGGGTCGAGAACGGCCCGGGCCCCGATCGAGCCTCGCTCAGGCCCGGAGCCGCCGCAGCCCGGCCTGCTGCAGCCGGGTCACCCGCCGCCGCCGCTTCGGACCACCACGGCTTCGGACCACCACCGCTTCGGGCCGCCGCGGTTTCAGACCGCCGCCGGTACCGGACGGGCGACCGGGAACGGGCGGCCGTCGAGGGTCCAGTGCGGGTCGATCGGACGCAGCAGCGAGGCGTACACCTGCGCGGCGACGTCCGGATGACGGATCTCGCCGGTGGGCGGGCCGGCCGGGATGTCGTGCCCGGCGCAGGCCACCCAGGCCGTCCGCTCCTCGGCCGTACGGCCTCCGTGGCCGCCGGCGTCCACGTGCCCGTGGTCGGTGACGACGATGACCGTCCACTGCTCCTCGGCGTGGGTCGCCCGGCCCCGGACGGCGTCGAGGAGGCGGCCGAGGCGCTCGTCGGCGGTGCGCATGGACGCGCGGTACTCGTCGCCGCAGCCCAGGAAGTGGGCGGTCTCGTCGACGGCGCCGAGGTACACGAAGGACGCCTCGGGGTCGGCGGTGCCGATGACGTGGACGGCCTCCCGGGTGACCTCCTCGTCCACCGCCTCCCAGGCCTCGGGGGTGTCCTCGGCGGGGGCCACGTAGGAGAGCCGGCCGGGGGCGCGGAACAGCGGGCCGCCGGACTCGTTGATCATCAGCGGGTCCCAGCCGGCCGCGACGAAGGTGCGGCGGCGGTCGCCCCGGGCGAGGCGGGTGGCGAAGTCGGGGAACACGTCGAGCCGGTTGCCGCCCAGGTGGTTGCCCCACACCCCGTGCTTGGCGGGCTCGACGCCGGTCACGATGGTGGCCCAGCACGGCCCGGACATGGTGGGCGTGCTGTCCGCGACGGTGACCGGTACCAGGAACCCGGCCTCAGCGACCTCCTGCAGGCGGGGCATCGGCACCTGTGCGAGGAAATCGTGGCGGACGCCGTCGATCCCGACGACGAGCACCCGGGGGCGGGGCCACTGGGCAGCGGACATGGGGGGGTTCCTTTCGGTCGTGCGCACCCGGCCGCGCCCGCCGAGGGCGCCGCCGACCGCGCCATGGTTCACCGACCGCCGTACCGGTCGGCGTCCCACCGCCGAACGTCAGGTGTCCACGAAGTGTCGGACGGGCGTTCCCAGGCCCCGGGCGGAGTTCCGCCGCTGCCGTCCGGGGGCGGGCACGGGGGTCCGGGACTGCCGTCCGGGAGCGGGTCAGGAGGGTTCGGTGCCCGGCAGCCGGGAACCGTCCGGGTAGACCGCGGGCGGCAGCGACTTGTCGGCGGCCGGCCGCGTCACGGCTGCGGGCGGAACTCGTGGACGACCTCGATGCGGCCGACGATGTGCCGGTTGAACTCGTCCAACTCCTCGGCGGGAACCCAGAGTTCGAGGATCGTCCGGCCGCCTGCCCGTTGAACGGGGTAGCGCGCGAGGAAGGCGGTGTCGACCTCGAAGCGGGTGACGTAGCCGACGCCCGAGGCGGGCACGTTCCAGTCCCGGGCGATCCGGATCGCGTAGTCCTCGTTGAGGACGGGGTAGAAGATCGGCTGCTCGGGGAGGCGGGGCGGCCAGGCGCGCCGGTCCGCGGCCTCGACCAGGGCGAGCTCCTCGGGGCCGGTGGGGCGCCAGAGGGTGGTGGTCGGGGGCTGCGTCGGGACGAACCTGCTGGTCATGGCTGGGACGGTGGCCGGGCCACGACGGGCCCGGCCACCGGTTTTCCCGGGCCGCGAGGTGCGACGAGATGCGGCGAGGGCGGACGGGCGGCCGTCAGCGGTAGGCGGACTCGCCGGTGATGGCCTCGCCGAGCACCAGGGTGTGGATCTCGCTGGTGCCCTCGTAGGTGAGCACCGATTCCAGGTTGTTGGCGTGCCGCAGCACCGGGTACTCGGTGGTGATGCCGTTGGCCCCGAGGACGGTCCGGGCACTGCGGGCGATCTCCAGAGCGGTGCGGACGTTGTTGAGCTTGCCGAAGCTGATGTGCGGCGGGCGGGCGGCGCCCTGCTCCTTGAGCCGCCCGATCCGCAGGGCGACCAGGTACGCCTTCTCGACCTCCAGCATCATCTCGACCAGCTTCTGCTGGGTCAGCTGGAAGCCCGCGATCGGACGGTCGAACTGGATCCGGCTCTTGGCGTAGTCCAGGGCGGAGGTGTAGCAGTCGCGAGCGGCGCCGACGGTGCCCCAGAGGATCCCGTAGCGGGCCTCGTTGAGGGAGGAGAGCGGTCCGCGCAGGCCGACCACCCCGGGCAGCACGGCGTCGGCGGGCAGCACCACGTCGTCGAAGGCCAGCTCGCTGGTGACGGAGGCGCGCAGCGAGAGCTTGCCGTGCACATCGGTGGCGGTCAGGCCGCGGGCGCCGCGCTCGACCAGGAAGCCGCGCACGCCCTCCTCGGTCTGCGCCCAGACCACGGCGACGTCGGCGATGCTGCCGTTGGTGATCCACATCTTGCTGCCGGACAGCACCCAGTCGCCGCCCTCACCGCCCTTGCGGACCGCCCAGGTGCGCATGTTGGCCGGATCCGAGCCGAAGTCCGGCTCGGTGAGGCCGAAGCAGCCGATCAGCTCGCCGGCGGCCATGCCGGGCAGCCAGCGCTGCTTCTGCTCCTCGGAGCCGAAGGCGTGGATCGAGCGCATGGCGAGCGAGCCCTGGACGGAGACGAAGCTGCGCAGCCCGGAGTCGGCCGCCTCCAGCTCCATGCAGGCCACCCCGTACGCCACCGCGTCGGCGCCGGCGCAGCCGTAGCCGTCGAGGTGCATGCCGAGCACGCCCAGGGCGCCGAGCTCGGGGGCGAGTTCGCGGACCGGGAAGACCCCGCGCTCGAACCACTCGCCGATGTGCGGGCGGATGCGCTCCTCGGTGAACCGGCGGACGGTGTCGCGGATCAGCCGCTCCTCGTCGGAGAGCAGATCGCCGACGGCGAGCAGGTCGGACGGGTCGATCCGGGTCGGCTTCGTCACTGAAGCTCCTTGTACTCTCGGCGGGACACCGGCGGAACACCGGCGAGTATTCCGCACCCGGCCGGGTGGTGGGCGGGCGTGAACGAGTGAGGATGGCGACACGTCCGACGGCGCGCCCGAGGGCGCGTACGCCCGAGCGGAAGCGAACCGGAGGGGAAGGGGCGGGGCAGGACATGGCACGTTGGGCGCTGGTCGTCGAGGAGACGGTGGGCATGGGCCAGGATCGGATCTGGGGGAGCAAGGTGCTCGCCGAGGTCGAGGGGACCCGCGAGGAGGCCGTCGAGGAGCTGAGGCGACTCGTCCCCTCCTACACCCCGGAGCACCCCTTCAACAGCCGACGGCGGACGCTGCTCCGCGACGGGGACACCTACCTGCTGATCGCCCAGGGGAGCATGCGCGACTACCACTGCGTGTTCAAGGTGTGGGAGCTGCTGTGGGACAGCAAGCGGCCGGAGGTGCAGGCGGAGCGACTGGCCGAGGGGCCCGGGGAAGGCCGCTGAGGGCGAACGGACGACGGCCGACGGCCGACGAGCACCGGATCACGGATCACGGCCGACGGATCACAACCGACGGATAACGGATAACGGATAACGGATAACAGCTGACAGATTTCAAACTCTGTCAGCTGTCACCCCGCCCCGCAGAGCCGCAGCAGCGCCGTGGTCGCCGCACCCGCGACGACCACCAGCGGGAACGGTGCCCGGCGCAGCGCGAGCACTCCCGCGACCAGTACGCCCGCCGGGCGGGCCCACCCCGCGAAGCCGTGCCCCTGGGTCAGCGCGCCGGTCGCGACCAGGGCCACCAGCAGCACCGCCGCCGCGACGGCCAGCAGGTGCCGCAGCCGCTCCGAGAGGGCGAGCCGACCGGCGAGCAACGGCCCGGCCAGTCGGAAGGCGTACGTTCCGGCCGCGAGCAGCAGAACGGCGTACAGCGGCATCATCGGACCTTCTCCTTCTCCGCGTCCGCGGCGTTCGGTCCGTCCGCCGCCTTCCGACCCGACTCCCCCGCAACCGGCCGACCGGCGAACACCAGCCCGACCAGGGCGAGCAGCACCGGCAGCCCGGCGGGGACGAACGGGGTCGCCGCGACCGCGACCGCCGCACCCGCCACCGCCGCCGTACGGGTGCGGCGGTCCGCGAGCGAGGGCAGGACGAGCGCGAGCAGCACCGCGGGGAAGGCCGCGTCCAGGCCGAACGCGTCCGTGTCGCCGATCAGCCCGCCCGCGAGGGCGCCGAGCAGCACCGAGACGTTCCACACCACGAACAGGGCGACCCCGCAGAGCCAGTACACGGCCCGGCGCCGACGGGGATCGCTCTGCTGCAGGGCGAAGGCGACGGTCTCGTCGGTGAGCAGTTGCGCTCCCACCAGCCGCCGCCACCACGGACCGTCGGGCACGTCGGCCACGGTGAAGCCGAAGGGCAGCAGTCGGGCGTTGAGCACCAGTCCGGTGGCGACCGCGGCGAGGGTGCCGCCGCCGGAGAGCACCACGCCGACCGCCGCGAACTGGGAGCCGCCGGCGAAGACCAGGACGGAGAGGGCCATCGGCACCCAGAGGGGCAGGCCCCCGGAGACGCTGATCGCGCCGAAGGACGCGCCGACCAGGGCATCGGCCAGGCAGACCAGGGCGACGTCCCGGAGGGTGGCACGCTCCAGTGTTCGAAGTAGCGAACGCATGTTCATTAGAGTGAACCGACTCGACGTCGTTCGTCAAGGCGAACACTTGGACCGATCGGGCGAACGGCGGCCGATGCGACCGGCCATGGCAGCATGAACGGCGGCATCGGCCGCACCGGCGGCCATGGAAGGGGCCAGGAGGAAGCGTGAGTGGCGAGCATGAGTGACCAGAGCACCCCGGCCACGGACTCCGGCGGCTCCGACGGTTCCGACGGTTCCGGCGGCTCCGACGGCTTCGACCGCTCCAGCAGCAGCGATAGCAGCGGCAGCGCCGGCAGCGGCGCCAACGGCGGCGAGCTGATCGGCCAGATCGCCGCCTCGATCAGGCGCGAGCGCGAGCGCAGCGGGCTGTCGATGGCCGAGCTGGCCCGGCGCGCGGGCATCGCCAAGTCCACGCTGTCCCAGCTGGAGTCCGGCGCGGGCAACCCCAGCGTGGAGACGCTCTGGGCGCTCGGCGTCGCACTGAACGTGCCGTTCAGCCGGCTCGTCGACCCGCCGCGCCCGGTGGTCAAGGTGATCCGGGCCGGCGAGGGCCCGGTGACCCACTCCGAGCGCGCCGACTACGCCGCCACCGCGCTCTCCTCCTGCCCGCCCAACGCCCGGCGCGACATCTATCGGATCGAGGCGCAGCCGGGTGAGGCCCGGGCCTCCGATCCGCACATGCCCGGCACCGTCGAGCACGTGCTGATCGGTGCCGGGCGGGCGCTGGTCGGGCCGACGGAGGCGCCGGTGGAGCTGGGCCCGGGTGACTACGTGAGCTACCCGGGCGACACTCCGCACGTGTTCCGCGCCCTGGCTCCGGACACCCTCGCGGTGATCGTCATGGAGCACATCTGACAATTCGTCAGCTCTGACAAGGGGGCGCCTCCTACTTCAACAGCCCGTCCAGGAAGGGATTTCCGAAGACCCGGTGCGGGTCGTGGCGGTCCAGGACGGCGACCGCCTCGTCCCAGCCGGGCCCGCCGCCCGCCCGCAGACTGTCCGGAACGACCCGGCCGAGCAGGTCCGGATCGGACCAGGCGGCGGCGTCGGTGTACGCCCAGCCCTTGGACCACTCGACCCGCAGGCCCGCCCGGGAGCCGTCGAAGGTGCGCAGCAGCCACTGCTCCAACTCCCGCGCGAAGTGCTCCAGTCCGGGGGTGCCGGGGAAGGCGAGGACGTCCAGCCAGACGGCCGTGTCCCACTCCGGGCGGTCGGCGCGCGGTCGCAGCGCGGACAGCAGCGGGGGCCGGGCGCCGGGGACGCCGGAGGAGGCCGGGTCGTCCAGGCCGGTGACCCGGATCTCCACCGCGCCGTTCACCGGGAACTCGCCCCGGGCCTGGTAGGAGGCGAGCAACTTCCGGTAGTAGGCGGCGAATTCACTCACCGCCCACTGAAGGTCGGCACGCTTGAGGAGGATCGCGTAGCCGTTGGCGGTGACCCGCAGGGTGGTCGGGCGGACGTACTGGAGCAGGGTGCGCGAGGGCCCCCAGAGGTCGGACCGCAGTCCGCCCGCGAGCAGGTGGGTGAGCACCTCGCCGCTGAGCAGTCGGCGCAGCAGGGCGCCGGAGAGCAGGACTTCGGTGATGTCACCGGTGAGTCCCACCTTCGTGACCAGGTACTGGAGTTGGCCGAACAGCGGGGCCGAGGCCCAGGCGCCGGTGACGATCTCGCCGGCGAGCCGGGCGACCGGTTCCGGAAGGCTGTCCGAGAACGGGTAGTTGTACGGGTGGTCGACGGACAGGGAGGCGAGCGGCTTGCTCGGGGTGACGCTCCAGGTCTTGAGCCAGGGGTACTCGGTGTAGGCGAACCAGATCGCCTCCACCCGACCGTCGCGCTCCACGAAGTCGGCGAGGGTGCGCGGGCCTCCTCCGCTCCCGAGGACACCGCCGAGGACACCGCCCAGCACTCCCCCGAGCACTCCGCCGAGACCCCCGCCCCCGCCGGTACCCGCACCGGCCCCGGTGCCGGCGCCTGTTCCGGTTCCCGTTCCGGCCGCGGGGCGGGCGAAGAGCTCGCTCGCCGGGATGTCGAGTCGGCTGACGCAGCGCAGCGGCCGGTCGGCGCCGGCCCGCAGCACCACCTCGGTCAGGAAGGCACGGCCGAGGTGCACCAGGAAGGCGGCGCTGTCGGCCTCGGAGCGGTCGAAGGTCCGCAGCGTGTAGCGGCCGGTGGCCGGGTCGAGGACGACGGCGGTGAGCCGGACGACCTGGTTGCTGACCGATCCGTAGCCGTGCCCCTCCGGTCGTACCTCCCCTGCGGCCGGGACGGCGGTGCCGTGGCCGCCGATGGCGAGTACACCGCCTACGGTGATCTCGCCGGGGGCCGGGCAGGCGGTCAGGCCGAGGCCGCGGTCGGCGAGGTGGGCGAGCAGGGCCTCCATGGTGGCGCCGGTCTGCACCCGGACGGTGTCGGGCGAGTCGGCGCCGATGGCGGTGAGGTGCCGACTGGTGTCCACCAGCAGCACCCTGGCGCTCTCCGGGGTCCCGGCGGCGACGGTGAGCGGTGCCCAGGTGTGCCGGTACCCGGAGGCGCGCAGCCGCCAGCCGTTGGCGTGCGCCCAGTCGGCGAGGGCCGGGACCTCCTCGGGGGTGCGGGGCGCGCAGGTCCACAGCTGGTCGGTGCGGATCTCGCCGGACCAGTTCTGGAAGACCCGCTGGTAGAGCTCGGTGCCGGGGGGCAGCGCGGGCGGTACCGGCGCGGCGGCCTCGGCGCTGTCCGGGCCGATGGTGCCGCGCAGCAGCCAGGCCGCGCCGCCGAGCGCCGCCGACGCACCCAGCAGCTGCCGCCGGGTGAGGCCACCGGGGGCGGTCTTCGCCGAGGTCTTCGCCGGAGCGTCGGTCGGGGCGTCCGTCGGGGCCTCCACCGGGACATTCAGTGGGGTCATCCCCTCCCGTACCGCTCCGTCACCCGTTCCGCCCATCGGGCCGTGTCCTGTGGTCATCCGTCCGTCCGCCCCCTCGTCCTGGTCCCCCGGGCCGAGCTGCGCCGATCCGGGTCCGGCCGGAGTCCGCCCGGCCCGGTCTGGAGCGTATGAAGGGGCGCACGGCAGTTTGAAGCGCCCGCCGGGGATCTCACTCCTTCGAGTGAGATCGGCCCGATCGGCCCCGGGCGCCCCGTCCACCTGCACCGCTCCTCGTCCCGGCTCCGTTGCCCACGTCCTCGACGGGCGCATAGGTTGATCACGGTCACGGTTGATCACGATCGCCCCACCCCACCCCGCCCGCCGGAGGCTTCGCCATGCCCTCGTCCACGCCCTCACCCGAGTCCTCGCGCGCCGACTCGCCCGCGGACTCGCGGCCGGACTCGCGGCCGGACTCGGCTACGGACTCGGCCTCCGCCCCGTCCGCGAACCCGCCCGCCCGCGGAGCCCTGACCGTCGCCGTCGCCCAGCCCGTCTGCGCCGCCGCCGGCCGTCCGGACACCGTGTCCGAGAACGTCGCCCTGCACGCCGAGGCGGTGCTGAAGGCGGGCACCCGGCTGGTGGTGTTCCCCGAGTTGTCGCTGACCGGCTACGACCTGACCGCACCGGCCGTCGACCCGGCGGACGTCCGGCTCGCGCCGCTGGTGGCCGCCTGCGCCGCGACCGGCGCCGTCGCCCTGGTCGGGGCGCCCGTCACCGAGGCCGACGGACGCGAGTCCATCGCCACGCTGGTGGTCACCGGGCAGGGCGCCGAGGTCGCCTACCGGAAGATGCGCCTGCACGGCGCCGAGGTCGAGCGCTTCGCCCCCGGCGGGAAGCCCGTCGTCCTGGAGCTGGACGGCCTGCGGCTCGGCCTCGCCGTCTGCGCGGACGCCGCCGACCCGGCGCACGCCGAGGAGACCGCCGCGCTCGGCATCGACGCCTACGTCGCCTCCGCCCTCTACGGGCCCGGCGCCGCCCAGGCGGAGCGCCGGGACGGCCACGTCAGCGACCGGGCCGCCGCCCACGGGGTGTGGTGCGTGCTCGCGACCTGTGCCGGGGCGACCGGCGAGTACCCGGAGAGCTCGGGCGGCTCCGGCGTCTGGGCCCCGGGCGGCGAGCTCGTCGTCCAGGCCGGTACCGACCCGGGCGAGCTGGTCCGCGCCGAGCTGCCCCGCCGGTAGGAGCCGAGCCGGGGCCGGGAACCGGGCCGCACCGGACGCGGGCACCCGGCCCCGTACCGAAACGGAACGGGCGGAACGGGCGGAACGGAACGGGCGGAACGGAACCGGATCACCCCGACCGGAAATACCCGGGCCTCGTTCGCGGCTGTGCTGACCGAAGATCCGTTCCGGGCCGGTCGGGCCCGTACAGGAGGTGCAGCGCGCGATGGGTGGCGAGCAGGAGAAGGCGCAGGAGTACCGGATCGAGCACGACTCGATGGGCGAGGTCCGGGTGCCGGCCGACGCGAAGTGGCAGGCGCAGACGCAGCGGGCGGTGGAGAACTTCCCGGTGTCCGGCCAGCGGCTGGAGCGGGCGCACATCGCCGCACTGGCCCGGATCAAGGCCGCCGCGGCCCGGGTGAACGCCCGGCTCGGGGTACTGGACGAGGAGACGGCGGAGGCGATCGCGGCCGCCGCCGAGGAGGTCGCGGAGGGGCGCTGGGACGACCAGTTCCCGGTGGACGTGTTCCAGACCGGCTCGGGCACCTCGTCCAACATGAACACCAACGAGGTGATCGCCACCCTGGCCGGGGAGCGGCTGGGCCGACCGGTCCATCCGAACGACCACGTCAACGCCAGCCAGTCGTCCAACGACGTCTTCCCGTCCTCGATCCACATCGCCGCGACCGCCGCCGTCACCCATGACCTGGTCCCGGCGCTGGAGCACCTCGCGGAGTCGCTGGAGCGCAAGGCCGCCGAGTTCGCCCAGGTGGTCAAGTCGGGCCGCACCCACCTGATGGACGCCACGCCCGTCACGCTCGGCCAGGAATTCGGAGGCTACGCGGCCCAGGTGCGGCACGGGCGGGAGCGGCTGCTGGCCACCCTGCCCCGGGTGGCCGAACTCCCGCTCGGCGGGACGGCGGTGGGCACCGGCATCAACACCCCGCCCGGTTTCCCGGCGGCCGTCATCGCGGAGGTCGCCCGCGCCACCGACCTGCCGTTGACCGAGGCCAGGAACCACTTCGAGGCGCAGGGCGCGCGGGACGCCCTGGTCGAGTTGAGCGGTCAGCTGCGCACGGTGGCGGTGGGCTTCACGAAGATCGCGAACGACCTGCGGTGGATGGGCTCCGGTCCGCGCACCGGGCTCGGCGAGATCAACCTGCCGGACCTCCAGCCCGGTTCGTCGATCATGCCGGGCAAGGTGAACCCGGTGCTGCCCGAGGTGGTGCTGATGGTCGCCGCCCAGGTGGTGGGCAACGACGCGACGGTCACGCTGGCGGGCGCGAGCGGCAACTTCGAGCTGAACGTGATGCTCCCGGTGATCGCCCGCAACGTCCTGGAGTCGGTGCGGCTGCTCGCCAACAGTGCCCGGCTGCTGGCCGACCGGACGGTGGACGGCATCACCGCCAACGTGGACCGGGCCCGGGAGTACGCGGAGTCCTCGCCCTCGGTGGTGACCCCGCTGAACCGCTACATCGGATACGAGGAGGCCGCGAAGGTCGCCAAGCAGTCGCTGGCCGAACGCAAGACGATCCGTCAGGTGGTACTGGAGCGCGGCTACGTCGAGCAGGGCAGGCTCACCGAGGAGCAGCTGGACGAGGCACTGGACGTGCTGCGGATGACCCACCCCTAGCGGGTCGGAGCCGGGTCGAAATCGGGTCGGAGCCGGGTTGGGATCGGGCCGGAGCCGGGTTGGGATCGGGCCGGAACGTACCGGGCCCGCGCCCGGGTCACGCCTCGGGCGCGCGCCTCGGGCTCGCGCCGGGGCGCGGGGGGCACTCGCGCCCTCCGCGCCCCGGTCACGGGCTGCGGGGAAGATCAGCCCTTCGCGCGGCCGGCCCGGCCGCGCCGCATCGACGCCCCGTTCGACGTCATGGTCGCCATCGAGATCGCCGCGAGGCCGAGCAGGAACATCACGGCGCCCACGATGATGCAGGTCACGATGTTCTTGCCGTGCGCGACGGACCCGGAGACGACCCACGGGGAGATGATCGTCCAGACACCGAGCGCAGCGGCCGCCCAGGCACGGGCGTGGGTGCGTTCGTAGGCCGATCCGTAGCCGGCCATCAGGGCCGTGTAGGCCAGACCCACGATCAGGCAGGTCACGGTCAGGGTGCTGTACGCGGTGAAGCCGACGATCCATGGCGATGCCGCCAGGAAGAGACCGGCCAGGACGGCCAGGGCTTCGACGCCCTGGGCACGGGGGGTCGAGGTGACCCGCTCGTAGCGTTCGCGGAGTTCGACGATGTCCGGATGGTGCTCCATGCCCGTCGTCGGGATATGGGTTGCCACCGATACCACCTCCTGTGGTCGGAACCGGTAAGGCGCTTGCCCCGTACCCATTCTGGCGCTTATCCAACGTTTTGCACCCGATAGTCCGGAATGACCGATAACCATCCGGTCACGCCGGTGACCTGCGTCTCAACCGTCCGGGCCGCCATTGCCTATGCAACTCGTTGCATAGCAGGATGCGGGCCATGGCACTGGAGCACGCGATCCTCGTCTCGCTACTGGAGCAGCCCGGCTCCGGCTACGAGCTGGCCCGGCGCTTCGACCGCTCGATCGGACGCTTCTGGACCGCCACCCACCAGCAGATCTACCGGGTGCTGCGGCGGATGGAGGCGGACGACTGGGTGGCCGCGCAGGAGGTCCCCCAGGACGGGCGCCCGGACAAGAAGGTCTACTCGGCTGCCGGGGCCGGACGGGCCGCGCTGGCCGGCTGGCTGCGCGAACCGGTCGAGCCGGAGACCGTCCGGCACGAACTCGCGGTCAAGATCCGGGCCGCCGCCTTCGACGACCCGGCCGCGCTGGTCTCCGAGGTGGAACGGCACCGCGAGAGCCATGCCGCCCTGCTCGCCCGCTACCTGCACGGCGAGCAGCGCGACTTCCCCGACACCACCGCACTCGATGCGCACGAGCAACTGCAGCACGTGGTGCTGCGCGGCGGCATCGAGTACGAGCGGATGACCCTCGCCTGGCTCGACAACGTACTCGCCACCCTGCGCCGCCTCTCCGCCGACGGCGGACGGCGGCCGACGGATGACGACTGACGACTGACAGATGACAGCCGACGGATGACAACTGACAGAGTTTGAAATCTGTCACCCGAACCCTGTCACCCGCCCTCTTCACACCCTCGACCCCCGGGAGCCCCTCGATGCTCTTCAACCCGCGCAACTACGACCCCGCACAGTTCGACGAGCCGACCCGCCGACTGCTGCGCGCGACGGTGGACTGGTTCGAGTCCCGCGGCAAGAAGGCGCTGATCGACACCTACATCGACCGCAGCTGGTACGCCGACTTCCTGGACTTCGCCGCGAAGGAGGGCCTCTTCGCGGAGTTCCTGACCCCCGCCGCGGCCGACCCCGACAAGCGCTGGGACACCGCGCGGATCGCCGAGCTGAACGAGATCCTCGGCTTCTACGGCCTCGGCTACTGGTACACCTGGCAGGTCACCATCCTGGGCCTCGGCCCGGTCTGGCAGAGCGAGAACGAGGCCGTCCGCGCCCGCGCCGCCCAGCTCCTCGC
This sequence comes from Kitasatospora sp. NPDC057738, assembly GCF_042798815.1. Taxonomy (NCBI): domain Bacteria; kingdom Bacillati; phylum Actinomycetota; class Actinomycetes; order Kitasatosporales; family Streptomycetaceae; genus Kitasatospora; species Kitasatospora sp. NPDC057738. The sequence continues at coordinate 15,493 of NZ_JBHVJT010000009.1, forward strand.
GGACGGCCACGTGATGGCCTTCGGCCTCTCCGAGCGCACCCACGGCGCCGACATCTACTCCACCGACATGATCCTCACCCCGGACGGCGAGGGCGGCTTCACCGCGACCGGCTCGAAGTACTACATCGGCAACGGCAACGTGGCCGGCCTGGTCTCGGTGTTCGGCCGCCGCTCGGACGTCGAGGGCCCGGAGGGCTACGTCTTCTTCGCCGCCGACAGCCGCCACGACGCGTACCACCTGGTCAAGAACGTGGTGAACGCGCAGATGTACGTCAGCGAGTTCCGCCTGGAGGACTACCCGGTGCGCGCCGAGGACGTGCTGCACACCGGCCAGGCCGCCTTCGACGCCGCGCTCAACACCGTCAACGTCGGCAAGTTCAACCTCTGCACCGCCTCGATCGGCATCTGCGAGCACGCGATGTACGAGGCCGTCACGCACGCCCACAACCGGGTGCTGTACGGCAAGCGGGTCACCGACTTCCCGCACGTCAAGCGGGAGTTGACCGACGCCTACGTCCGCCTGGTGGCGATGAAGCTGTTCAGCGCCCGGGCGGTGGACTACTTCCGCAGCGCCTCCCCCGAGGACCGCCGCTACCTGCTGTTCAACCCGATGACCAAGATGAAGGTCACCACCGAGGGCGAGAAGGTCATCGACCTGATGTGGGACGTCATCGCCGCCAAGGGCTTCGAGGCGGACACCTACTTCGACAAGGCCGCGAAGGACATCCGCGGCCTGCCGAAGCTGGAGGGCACCGTCCACGTCAACCTGGCGCTGATCCTCAAGTTCATGGGCAACTACCTGTTCGCCCCGGCCGACTACGCCCCGGTGCCGAGCCGCGTGGACGCCGCCGACGACGCCTTCCTGTTCCGGCAGGGCCCGGCCCGCGGCCTCGGCGCGATCCGCTTCCACGACTGGCGCACCGCTTACGACCGCCACGCCGAGCTGCCCAATGTCGCCCGCTTCCGCGAACAGGCCGACGGCTTCTGCGAGTTGCTGCTCCAGAACGCGCCGAGCAAGGAGCAGCAGGCCGACCTGGACTTCCTGCTTGAGATCGGCCAGCTGTTCGCGCTGATCGTCTACGGCCAGCTGGTGCTGGAGCAGGCCGAGCTGACCGGCCTGGCCGCCTCCGAGCACGGCGGCGACGTGCTGGACCGGGTCTTCGACGCGCTGGTCCGCGACTTCTCCGCGCACGCCACCGAGCTGCACGGCAAGGCCTCGGCCACCGAGCAGCAGGCCGCCTGGGCACTCGCGAACGTACGTCGCCCGGTCGCCGACCCGGCGCGGGACGCGCGGGTGTGGACGCAGGTCGAGTCGCTCTCCGGCGCGTACGAGATGCGGCCGTGAGCGGGATGCAGCCGTAGGGCGGGGACGGCAGGACTCCGGGGGTGCCGCTCGGCGGACCGGCACCCCCGGTTCACAGCTCCCCGCTCACGACACCCGGTTCACGACACCCGGCTCACCTCTCCGGGTTGGTCCGGTCGTCGCCGAGGCCCATGTCGCGGGCCCGGGCGACCGCCTCGGCGCGCGTCGCGACGTGCAGTTTCTCGAAGATGTGGGTGATGTGGTTGCGGACGGTCTTCTCCGCGACCACCAGCTCCCGGGCGATCCGCCGGTTGTCCAGCCCGCGCGCGACCAGGTCCAGCACCTCGGCCTCGCGGGCGGTGAGTTCGGGGAAGAGCTGTCCCGCCTCGCGCATCTTCGCCCCGGCCAGCAGGGCGGTGATCCGTCCCGCCACCTCGCCGCCGAACACCGCGCCGCCCGCCGCGACCGTCCGCACCGCGTGCAGCACCTCCTCCCGCCCCGCTCCCTTGACCAGGTAGCCGCGCGCGCCGGCCTGGAGGGCCGCGAGCAGGTTTCCGTCGTCGTCCGACATGGTCAGCATCAGCACCGGCGGCGGCGCCTCCTGGGTGGCGAGCTGCCGGACGGCCTCCAGCCCGGAGCCGTCGGGCAGCGAGAGGTCCATGATCACCACGGTCGGGCGGTACCGGGCGACCGCCTCCGGGACATCGGCGACCCGCTCGGCCTCGGCCACCACGAGGACACCCTCGGCGCTCTCCAGTGCCGCCTTGAGCCCCTCCCGGAAGAGGGGGTGGTCGTCGACGATCAGCACACGGACGGCCGGAGTGCCACCCGGACCCACAGGTGCCAACGGCTGTTCTTCATCCACCCGGTCGACACTAGCAGCGGCGATCGCGTGACTTTCCGTGACGTGCTCGTGAAGTCCTCAGCGTGTCGGGGCAGGGACGGGCCGGGAGGAGCCGGGAGGAGCCGGGAGGAGCTGGGAGGAGCCGGGGCCCGGCCGCTCCGGCTCACGTCGGGACGGGATTCGAGACCGGGCCCCGGCCACCCGGGACACCGGGCCGTCGAAACCGGATCCTCACCCGGTACACGCCGCGGGCCGGCGTCCGCACTCGCGGACGCCGGCCCGTCGACATTCCTTCCGCGTGACCGATCACGGTCGATCGCTCCGGCCTCAACCCTGCGGACCGGTCTGCCCCGAGCGCACGGGCCGGCCGTCCCATTCCGGTCCCAGAGCGGCGCCGGGTGCGCCGACGCGGCCCAGCACGGCGGTGACCGGTCCGCGCCGGCCGGCCCGCAGGCCGTACCGCTCCCCCGCCCGGACGTAGACCAAGTCACCGGAGAGCAGCAGGACTTCACCCAGCTCTCCGAGGAAGGCCGCGGCCCCGGTGAGGACCACCAGGAAGGCGTCGGCGGCGCGGTCCGTGTACGGTCCGCAGGTTCCGCACGGGTCGAGCCGTGCGGTGCCCACCTCCACCTGCCGCCGGCTCGCGGCGGGCGCGGAGTCCGACCGCTGGGCCGGGATGGCGGCCCGGGGCGGAACGGGCCTGACCGTGAGCACGGTGGTCGGCGCGCCGCGGACGGCGGAGATCCGGCAGGAGGTTCCGGGACGGTGGTGCAGCGCCTCGCCCGGGGAGAGGATCCGGCCGGCCGCGAACAGCCGCCCGGAGAGCACCACGGTCACCGACTCGACCGATTCGTACGGGAGTTGCTCGATCCGGACGCCCGGCGGCAGCGCCTCGACGGTGAGTCCGGCGCGGACGGCCGGCCGCTGCTCCGGGTCGATCAGCCGCTGGAACGCGGGCGCGGTGCGGGGGACGGCAGCGGGGACGAGGATCACGAGTGGTCACCTCCGAGGGGAACTGGAGGACAGGCAGGATTGGCAGCGCAGGTCAGCGCCGGTCAAGGCCTGTCGGCGCCGGTCAGGGCCTGTCGGCGCCGACCAGCCCGGGTCAGGGCCGGTCGCGGCGGGCGGCACGGCGCCGGGCCAGGGCGGCCCGGGTGCCGGCGGTGTGTCGGGGGACGGCGAGCGTCAGGCAGAGCAGTTCCGCGCCGAGCGGCCCGGCTTCCAGGTGCAGGGCGCGGCCGCGGCGGGCCAGCAGCAGGTCTCCCTCGGAGGCCAAGTGATCCGGCTCGTCGGACAGTCGGCCGACGACGGCGGCGCCGCGCAGCACGTGCAGGACGGTCTCGGTGTCGGGCCGGCCCGGGAGGACGTGGTGGGCGCCCGGGCTCAGCCGCAGGTGGTCGAAGGCCTCGCAGGCGCTGGCGAGCATCGGGCTCCGGGCGAGGGAGCGGATCCGTACGCGCTCGCCGTTCGGGCCGATGACGACCATGGCCGCGCCGGTGTCGGTGGTGACGATCACCTGGGGTCACCTTCTTCGGGAGAGGCTTCGGAGCGGTGGACGGAGGGGGCGGGGACGGTGAGCAGGGCGTGGAAGTACTCCAGCCCGGCCGTCCCGGCGGTCAGGACGGTCCGCGAACCGAGCGGCAGCACGACCGCGGTGCCCTCGACCAGCGGCAGGCCGGCGTCGGCGCGCTCCGGGTGGTCCGGGTGCACGGCGCCCTCGGGCAGTTCGGCGAGCCCGGAGCCGGCGGTGACGTAGAGCGCGTGCTCGATGCCGTCGGCGGCCAGCTCGGTGCGGTGGCCCGGGTCGAGTCGTTGCAGGCCGACACCGCGCAGCGGTCCGGCGAGCAGGCGGCCGGGGTCGACGGCGCCTCGGCGGCGCAGGTCGGTGATGACGGTGCCCGACATGACGGGCTCCTTCCGGTCGCGGGCGGGCTCTGCGGTCCGCCTCTGCGATCCACGGTGCGCCGCCCGCTGTCCCGGCCACACGGGGGTGTCGTCCTGTCCGGCTCCTGATCCGATCCCGGCCCGATCCCGACACTGTCCCGGCCCGCCCGCCTGCGGTCCCCGCCCACCGTCCCGACCCGCGATTCCGTCCTGTTCCCGTCCTGTTCCCGTCCTGTTCCCGTCCTGGTCCGGACCGGTTCCCGCCCCGCGCGCCGCCCCCCCGGGGTGGCCTGCGCACGCACCCGGACGCCCCCGCCCGCGAACGCCCCGCGCCGACCGGAACGACGTACGGTGGAACCGGAGGCCGTGTCATGCACGTCACCGGAACCCACTTCACCCGCTTCGCCGACCGCACCGAGGCGGGCCGTCGGCTGGCCGCCCGCCTGGGCCACCTGGCCGGCCCCGACACCGTGATCGTGGCGCTGCCGAGGGGCGGCGTGCCGGTGGCCGCCGAGGTCGCCGCAGTGCTCGGCGCGCCGCTGGACATCTGCGTGATCCGCAAGCTCGGCGTGCCCTACCAGCCGGAGCTCGGCATGGGGGCGATCGGCGAGGGCGGCGTCCGGGTGCTGAACGACCAGGTCATCCGGTTCTCCGCGGTCACCGACGAGCAACTGGCCGAGGTGGAGCGGCGCGAGCGCGCCGAGCTGGCGCGCCGGGCCCGCCGCTACCGGGGCGACCGGCCGCCCGCCGATCTGCGCGGACGCACGGTGGTCGTGGTGGACGACGGCATCGCCACCGGGTCCACCGCCCGGGCGGCCTGCCGGATCGTCCGGGAGCGGGGCGCGGCCCGGGTGGTGCTGGCCGTGCCGGTCGCGCCCGCGGACTGGGCCGAGCGGCTCGACGAGGTCGCCGACGAACTGGTCTGCGTCGACACGCCGTCCCCGTTCTACGCGATCGGCGAGTTCTACGCCGACTTCACGCAGACCGGGGACGAGGAGGTGCTGCGGCTGCTGACCGAGGCCGGCGGCGACCCGCCCGCGGACTCCGCCGGGGTCGACCGCGAGCTGCTGCTGCCCGTCGCCGGGGTCCGCCTGGCGGGCCGGCTGACCGTCCCGGCCGGCGCGCGCGGGGTCGTCGTCTTCGCGCACGGCAGCGGCAGCGGCCGGCACAGCCCGCGCAACCGGCACGTCGCCGAGTACCTGAACCGCACCGGGCTGGCCACGCTGCTGTTCGACCTGCTCACCGAGGCCGAGGAACCCGACCGGCGGAACGTGTTCGACGTGGCGCTGCTGGGCGGCCGGCTGACCGCCGTCGCCCGGCGGCTGGGCGCGGCGCAGAACGGCCCGGACGCCGCCGTGCCCGAGGCCCTGGGCCTGCCGCTCGGGCTGTTCGGCGCGAGCACCGGCGCCGCGGCCGCGCTGCACACCGCCGCCGAGCTGGGCCCGGCGGTGCGCGCCGTGGTCTCCCGGGGCGGTCGCCCGGACCTCGCCGCGCCCGACACGCTGGCCCGGGTCCGCGCTCCGACGCTGCTCGTCGTCGGCTCCCTGGACCCCACCGTGCTCGACCTCAACCGGCGGGCCCGGAGCCGGCTGCGCTGCGAGACCGGGCTCGCGGTGGTGCCGCACGCGAGCCACCTGTTCGAGGAACCGGGGACGCTGGACCGGGTCGCCGAGCTGGCCTCGGACTGGTTCCTCCGCCACCTCCCCCGCCCCGTCGGCCCCGGAAGTACGTGACCGTCCCATTGCGCAGACTTCGGGCATCGTCCCCGGTCAGCAGCACATTTTGCGCAGCTGACAGCGGGATTTTCTGATCAGCTTGTACACATTGAGCAGTCAAAATCCGACCTGTTGCCCAACCACCCCGACAGGAGCAAGCTCTCCGCAACCACACCGCCCACCCGTACGCGGTGCGGTCGCGATCCAGCGGAAGCCTCGACGGCGAGGCCCGAAGTGGAGGAACGAGCGATGACCCCGCAGACCCACGCCCTTGAGCTGACCCCCGAGGAGCGCGAGGCCGGTCTTGACGCCGACCAGCTGCGCCGCCTCGTCGGCCTCGTCGAGCACGACGCCGCCGCCGACCCGTTCCCCGTGACGGCCCAGGACGCGGTCGTCTTCGTGGTCGGCAACGCCACCCAGACGGCCCACTTCTACCAGGTCGTCTTCGGCATGGAGCTGGTCGCCTACTCCGGCCCGGAGACCGGCCGTCGGGACCGCAAGGCGTACGTGCTCCGCTCCGGCTCCTGCCGCTTCGTGATCAAGGGCGGTGTCCAGCCGGGCAGCCCGCTGCTGGACCACCACCGCCGCCACGGCGACGGCGTCGTCGACCTCGCCCTGGAGGTCCCGGACGTCGACAAGTGCATCGAGCACGCCCGCGCGTCCGGCGCCACCGTGCTGGAGGAGCCGAACGACGTCTCGGACGAGAACGGCACCGTGCGCCGCGCGGCCATCGCCACCTACGGCGAGACCCGCCACACCCTGATCGACCGGTCCCGCTACCACGGCCCGTACCTGCCGGGCTACGTCGTCGCGGCGAGCAGGGTGACCCACCCCGAGGGCTCGCCCAAGCGCCTCTTCCAGGCCCTCGACCACGCCGTCGGCAACGTCGAGCTCGGCCGGATGGACGAGTGGGTGTCCTTCTACAACCGCGTCATGGGCTTCGTGAACATGGCCGAGTTCGTCGGCGACGACATCGCCACCGAGTACTCCGCGCTGATGTCCAAGGTCGTCGCCAGCGGCAACCACCGGGTGAAGTTCCCGCTCAACGAGCCGGCCGTCGCCAAGAAGAAGTCCCAGATCGACGAGTACCTGGAGTTCTACACCGGCCCCGGCTGCCAGCACATGGCGCTCGCCACCAACGACATCCTCACCACCGTCGACGTGCTGCGCTCGCGCGGCGTGGAGTTCCTCAACACCCCCGACGCGTACTACGACGACCCGGAGCTGCGCGAGCGGATCGGCAAGGTGCGCGTGCCGATCGAGGAGCTGAAGAAGCGCGGCATCCTGGTCGACCGCGACGAGGACGGCTACCTGCTGCAGATCTTCACCAAGCCGGTCGGCGACCGCCCCACCGTCTTCTACGAGTTCATCGAGCGGCACGGTTCGCTCGGCTTCGGCAAGGGCAACTTCAAGGCGCTCTTCGAGTCCATCGAGCGCGAGCAGGACCGACGCGGCAACCTGTGAGCGTCCGACGGCTCCGACGAGCCGGTTCCCGGCGGGCCGGCCTCCGACGGGCCGGCTTCCGACCGGCTCCGACGAGCGGGTCTTCGGCGGGCTCCGACGAGCTCTGACGAACACGGATCTCTGCCAGACGGTCGAGGAGGACCACGGAGATGGCGTACTACCGGCAGCTGGGCAGCATCCCGCCCAAGCGGCACACCCAGCACCGCACTCCCGAAGGCGGGCTGTACTACGAGGAGTTGATGGGCGAGGAGGGGTTCTCCTCGGATTCCTCGCTGCTCTACCACCGGGGCATCCCCTCGGCGGTGGTCAACGCGGTGCCCTGGGAGCTGCCGGACCAGTCCACGGTGCCCAACCACCCGCTCCTCCCCCGGCACCTCAAGCTGCACGAGCTGTTCGCGGACCAGGACTGGAAGTCCGCGGACGTCGTCGGCAGCCGCCGGCTGGTCCTCGGCAACGGCGACGTGCGGATCTCGTACGTCGCCGCCGGGGCCCCGAGCGAGCTCTACCGCAACGGGCTCGGCGACGAGTGCGTGTACGTGGAGTCCGGCTCCGGCACGGTCGAGACGGTGTTCGGCTCGATCGAGGTCGGCCAGGGCGACTACGTGATCATCCCGCGCGCCACCACCCACCGCTGGGTGCCGGCCGGGGACGAGCCGCTGCGCGCGTACTGCATCGAGGCGAACAGCCACATCACCCCGGTCAAGCGCTACCTGTCGAAGTACGGGCAGCTGCTGGAGCACGCGCCGTACTGCGAGCGGGACTTCCGCGGACCGGTCGGCCCGCTGGTCGTCGACGCCCCCGGGGACGTCGACGTACTGGTCAAGCACCGTGGCCCGAACGGGGTCGCGGGCACCCGCTACACCGTGCCGCACCACCCCTTCGACGTGGTCGGCTGGGACGGCTGCCTGTACCCGTACGCCTTCAACATCAAGGACTTCGAGCCGATCACCGGCCGGATCCACCAGCCGCCGCCGGCCCACCAGGTCTTCGAGGGCAACGGCTTCGTGATCTGCAACTTCGTTCCGCGCAAGGTGGACTACCACCCGCTGGCGATCCCGGTGCCGTACTACCACGCCAACGTGGACAGCGACGAGGTCATGTTCTACTGCGGCGGCGACTACGCGGCCCGCAAGGGCTCCGGCATCGGCCAGGGCTCGATCTCGCTGCACCCGGGCGGGCACACCCACGGTCCGCAGCCCGGGGCGTACGAGCGCAGCATCGGCGCGGAGTTCTTCGACGAGCTGGCCGTCATGGTGGACACCTTCCGCCCCCTGGAGCTGGGCGAGGGCGGCCGGGCCAGTGAGGACGCGAACTACGCCTGGACCTGGGCCGGTCGGGGGCCCGGGCGATGAACACGCTGCCGCCGGGGGGCGTGATCCCCGAGCTGTTCCACGGGCTGTTCGACGACGCGGCGGTGTTCCCGCCGGGGAACCTGCCGGTCGTCGACGCGGTGCCCGCGCACCGGCTGCACCGCGCGGCCTGGTACGCCGAGGCCGTCGGCCCGCTCCTCTGCGGGGCGGGCCGGCTGGGCGAGTTGGCCGCTGCGGTCGCGAACTCCCCGGAGACCGCCGCGGCCCAGGGGCGCGCAGCGGGAGCGGACGGCTCGGTGGCGGCGGGCGGTCGGCCGCTCAAGGTCGGGCTGGTGCTGCCGGGGGGCAGCACCGAACTCGCCCCGGCGCTCGCCGCCGCCGCGCCGTTCGAGCTGGCCGGCGTCGAGCTGGCCACCCGGGACGCCGCCGAGGCGGTGGCCGCGCTGGACCGGCTGCTGCCACCGGACGTCCCGGCCGCCGTCGAACTGCCGCGCGAACTCCTGCGCGGGGACGGACTGGACGCCGTCCTGGACGTGCTGGTGGACAGCCCGTACCGGGCGAAGTTCCGCACCGGCGGGCTGGTCGCCGAGGCGTTCCCGGACGAGGACGAGCTGGCCTCCTTCCTCACCGGCTGCGCGCGGCGCGGGCTGCCGTACAAGTGCACGGCCGGGCTGCACAACGCCGTCCGGCACACCGACCCGGAGACCGGGTTCGAGCACCACGGCTTCCTGAACGTGCTGCTGGCCGCGCAGGAGACCGACCGGACGGCGGCCGCGGCGGTGCTGGCGGAGCGTGACGGCGAGGTGCTGGCCAAGGCGGTGCGCGCACTGACGGACCGTCAGGTTACGGTGATCCGCAACTCGTTCACCGCGTTCGGCACCTGTAGCATCGCCGAGCCCCTGGGCGACCTGGCCGCGCTCGGCCTGCTGTCGTCGCCCAGTCCACTGCACCAGGAGGACCGTTGAGCACCACCCCCAGCAGCCCCAGCAGCTGGCTCGCCAGCGCCCAGGACTCGCCGTTCGGCGTGCACAACCTGCCGTACGGCGTCTTCACCGCCGCCGACCGGCCCGGGCGGCGCCGGATCGGCGTGCGCGTCGGGGACTTCGTGCTGGACGCCGGGGCGGCCGCCCGCGCGGCCGGCGCGCCGTCGGTGCTGCTGGACGCGGACTCGCTCAACCCGCTGATGGCGGCGGGGCGTCCGGTCTGGACCCGGGTACGGGCGGACCTCACCACCTGGCTCACCGACGAGTCCTTCCGCGAGGCGCTGTCGCCGGCGCTGCTGCCGGCCGACGAGGTGGAGCTGCACCTGCCGTTCGAGGTCGCCGACTACGTCGACTTCTACGCCTCGGAGCACCACGCCACCAACCTGGGCCGGATCTTCCGCCCGGGCTCGGAGCCGCTCACCCCCAACTGGAAGCACCTGCCGATCGGTTACCACGGGCGGGCGGGCACGGTCGTGGTCTCCGGCACGCCGGTGGTGCGGCCGTTCGGGCAGCGCAAGGCGCCCGCCGACGCCGCGCCGACCTTCGGGCCGTCGCGCCGGCTGGACATCGAGGCCGAGGTCGGCTTCGTCGTCGGCGCGCCGTCGGAGCTGGGCCGCCCGGTCGTGCTGGACGACTTCCGCGAGCACGTGTTCGGCGTCTGCCTGCTCAACGACTGGTCGGCGCGCGACATCCAGGCCTGGGAGTACGTGCCGCTCGGCCCGTTCCTCGGCAAGTCCTTCGCGACCTCGATCTCGCCGTGGATCGTCCCGCTGGAGGCCCTGGAGCACGCCCGGGTCACGCCGCCGGAGCGCGACGTCGAGCCGCTGGCATACCTGGACGACCGGGGCGGCGAGCCGTGGGGCCTGGACCTGGCGATGGAGGTCCGGCTGAACGGGCACCCGGTCTCCCGGCCGCCGTTCGCCACCATGTACTGGACGGCGCAGCAGCAGCTGACCCACATGACCGTCAACGGCGCTTCGCTGCGCACCGGCGACCTGTTCGCCTCCGGCACGGTCAGCGGGCCGGAGCGGGACACCCGGGGCGCGCTGATCGAGCTGACCTGGAACGGCGAGGAGCCGCTGAAGCTCCCGGACGGAACGACCCGGACGTTCCTGGAGGACGGCGACGAGGTCACCATCACCGCCACCGCGCCCGGGCCGGACGGCACCGTGGTCGGGTTCGGCGAGGTCACCGGGCGGGTTCGGGGCTGAGGGCCCGGACCGGAGGTCGGGAGGCCGGGGGGCCGGGAGGCCGGGAGGCCGGGAGGCCGGGAGGTCGGGAGGCCGGGAGGTCGGGAGGCCGGGGGGCCGGGAGGCCGGGAGGCCGGGAGGCCGGGAGGCCGGGAGGCCGGGAGGCCGGGAGGCCGGGAGGCCGGGAGGCCGGGAGGCCGGGAGGCCGGGAGGCCGCGGCGAACCCGACCACGGGCGACAGGGCACCGATGACGGATCACGGATGACGGATAACAGCTGACAGATTTCATCATCTGTCAGCTGTTATCCGTTTCCCGTTCGCCCACCTCCGTCTAGAGCCCGGCGCCGCCCGTGGCGTCGACGACCCGCCCGGTCACCCAGCGAGCGTCGTCGGAGGCGAGGAAGGCGACGATGTCGGCGATGTCCTCCGGCTGCCCGACCCTGCCGAGCGCGGCCACCGAGGCCGCGTACGCCTCCGCCTCCGGGTTGCCCCGCAGCCACCCGGCGTTGACGTCGGTGTCCACGATGCCGGGCGCGACCGAGTTCACGGTGATCCCGCGCGGGCCGAGCTGCTTGGCGAGGTTGAGGGTGAAGGTGTCCAGCGCCCCCTTGGTCGCGCCGTAGGCGATGATCTCGGGCATCGCCAACCGGGCGGCCCCGCTGGAGACGTTGATGATCCGGCCGCCGTCCCGCAGCCGCTTCAGTCCGTGCTGCACCACGAAGAACGGCGCCCGGACGTTGACCGCGAACACCTCGTCGAAGCCCTCCTCGGTCAGCGCTTCGAGGTCCGAACTGCGCCCGATCCCGGCGTTGTTCACGATGATGTCGACGCCGCCGTCCGGGGCGTGCGCTCCGATCCCGGCGTCGAAGGCCGCCCAGAGCGCGGCCGCGTCGCCGTGCCGGCCGAGTTCGGCGCGCAGCGCGAACGCCCGCCCGCCGTCGGCCCGGATGCCCGCCACCACCTCCTCCGCCGCGGCCCCGTCCCTGGCGTAGCCGACGGCGACGGTGGCACCGTCCCGCCCGAGCCGCCGGGCGATGGCCCGGCCGATCCCCCTGCTGCCGCCCGTGACCAGCGCCACCTTGCCCTGAAGCCCGTACGTGCCCGCACCCATGGCCGAGTCCCCTCTCGCCGCATCCGATAATTGTTGAGTCATCGCTCAAGAAAGACGCTAGCACACACTTCTTGAGCGACTGCTCTAAAATTTGGGGCATGAGCGAGGCACAGCAGACGACCGGGACACCCGCGAAGGCGGCACCCGAAGGCGCGGCACCCGCAGACACCGCACCCGACACCCCACCCCGCCCCCGGCGCGGCCGCCCACCGGCCTTCGACCGCGCCGAGGCCCTGGCCGCGGCCACCCGGCTGTTCTGGCAGCTCGGCTACGACGCCACCTCCGTCTCCGACCTCACCACCGCCATGGGAATCCGCCCCGGCAGCCTGTACGCGGCCTTCGGCGACAAACGCTCACTGTTCGAGGAGGTGGTCCGCCAGTACGGCCGCTCGCCCGTCGGCGCGTTCGCGACCGTCGCGCTGGCCGAGGAGCCCACCGCGTACGGCGCCTTCGCCCGCATCCTGCGCGAGGCCGCCGCCATCTACCCCGACCCGTCCCATCCGGCCGGCTGCCTGGTGATCTCCGCCGCCACCAACGTCGCCCCGCAGGACGCCGGCGTCCAGGAGCTGCTGCGCGAGCTGCGCAACGCGAACCTGCGGACCTTCGAGGCCCGGCTGCACCAGGCCCGGCAGGACGGCGAACTGCCGCCCGACGCCGATCCGAAGGCGCTGGCGGGATACCTCGGCACGGTCATCCAGGGCATGTCCCAGCAGGCCCGGGACGGCGCCACCGCCGCCGACCTGGCCCGCACCGCCGAACTCGCCCTGCGCGCCTGGCCCTGAACCCCGGCCGCGCGCCCCGGTCGCGCCCCGAACCTCCCCGCCCACCCCGCCCACCCTTGTTCGCCCTTGCCCTGCCCGGCCCGGTGATCGGAACGCCTCCCGACCCCCGGTACGGTGGACGCCAGGATTCCGGCGGGAACGAACGGCGGACGACGGCAACGGACGCCGACGGGCGGGCGCCGACGGGCCGCGACCGGGCCCGGCGGACACCGAACGGCGTCGACATCACCGAGGGACGGGAGCGGGCCCGATGAGCGCAGAGGTGACGGAGGTCCAGGCCTTCCTGGACGGCGGTGTCGGACGGCTCGTGCTGAACCGCCCGAGGGCGCTCAACTCGCTGACCCACGGCATGGTCACCGCCCTGCGCACCGCCCTGGACGACTGGGCCGGGGACGACCGGATACGCGCCGTCGTCCTGACCGGCGCGGGCGAGCGCGGACTGTGCGCGGGCGGCGACATCCGCGCGATGCACGACGACGCCAAGGCGGGCGGAGCGGGCACCCGGGCGTTCTTCCGCGACGAGTACCGACTGAACGCCCTGATCGCCCGCTACCCGAAGCCGTACGTCGCGGTGATGGACGGCATCACCATGGGCGGCGGCGTCGGCGTCTCCGCCCACGGCGCGGTGCGGATCGTGACCGAGCGGTCCATCGTCGCGATGCCCGAGACCCGGATCGGCATCGCCCCGGACGTCGGCGGGAGCCGGCTGCTCGCCCACGCCCCGGGCGAGTTGGGCACCCACCTCGGGCTCACCGCCGCCTCGATGGGCCCGGGCGACGCCCTGCTCTGCGGATTCGCGGACCACTTCGTGCCCTCGGCGCGCATCCCGGACCTGCTCGACGCCCTGAGCCGGGGCACCGCCGCGGCGAGCGGGAGCAGCAGCAGCGAGGTCGCCGCCCTCGTCGCCGCCCTCGTCTCCGCGCACACCGAGCCCGCACCGCCCGCCGCACTGGCCGACCGGCGCACCTGGATCGACGCCTGCTACGCGGCCGACACGGTCGAGGAGATCGTCGACCGGCTGCTGAACTCCGGCGTCCCGGAGGCGAAGGAGGCCGCCGTCGCCCTCCTGGCGAACTCCCCGACCGCCGTCAAGACCACCCTGGCCGCGCTGCGCCGCGCCCGCACGCTCCCTTCGCTGGAGGCCGTGCTCGACCAGGAGTACCGGATCTCCTGCGCCGTACTGGAGGGCCACGACATGGTCGAGGGCATCCGTGCGCAGGTGGTCGACAAGGACCGCACCCCCCACTGGAAGCCCGGCACGCTCGCCGAGGTGGCGGAGGCGGACGTCGCCCGCTTCTTCGCCCCGCGCGAGGGCGACGAGCTGGGCCTGGCCTGAACCCCGCCCCACCTCCACCTCCTCCACCTCCTCCTCCGCCGGCACGTCTGGAGCCCGTCATGAACCACCCGGTCCCGCCGCCGACACCGGCCGGGGACACCGACCCGCTGTCCCGGGTGCCGCTGGGCGAGCAGGTGCGCGGGCTGCTGCTGGAGGGCCTGCTGAACGGCCGCTGGCAGCCCGGGGACCGGATCGTCGAGCGGCGCCTGGCCGCCGAGTTGAACGTCAGCCAGGCACCGGTCCGCGAGGCGCTGCGCGCACTCCAGACGCTCGGGCTGCTCGACGCCGAGCCCAACCGGGGCGTGCGGGTGCGCGCGATCGGCCCGGCCGAACTTCGCGAGGTCTACCAGGTGCGGGCCGCGCTGGAGCGACTGGCCGCCGAGTCGGCGGTGGTCCGGCTGGCCGGGGACACCACCGTCCTGGAGCGGCACGCCGAGCGGATGGCGGCGGCCGCGGCGGCGGGCGACGCGCTCGGCCAGGCCCGGCACGGGGTGGCCTTCCACCGCGAGATCGTGGCCGCCTCGGGCAACGGGACGCTGCTGCGGACCTGGGAGGGCCTCGGGATCGAGGTGTGGACGGTGCTGTCGCTACACGAGGTCCGGCCGGAGCTGCACGAGAACGCCGCCGACCACCGGCCGCTGATCGAGGCCTTCCGGCGGCAGGACCCGGCGGTCGGGCGGCTGCTGGCCGAGCACGTCCTGGAGTACGCCCGGCGCGAGGACGCCCGACCCGAGGACGGTCGACACGAGGATGGTCGACACGAGGACGGTCGACACGAGGACGGCCGGCGCTCCGACTGAGCCCGCCCCCGTCGGGGCGCCGACTCGTCGCGCTCGCATAAAGTTCGCACAAAGATGATCGATCATCGCTCAAACTACCCGCCAGTAGCGATTGACGCGCCACCCTCCCGCTCTCTACGGTCCAAGTAGTTCCATGGAGAGGAATACTATTCCGCATCCCGGAATATGAACCTCTGAAGCGCACCGACGAAGGGGAACCACCCGTGTCCCAGCTCGACCAGCTTCCCGACCAAGACCCCGAGGAGATCGCGGAGTGGCGCGCGTCCCTCGACGCCGCCCGCGACTTCGGCGGCCCGAACCGCGCCGCCCACCTGCTGCGCCGCCTCGTCGAGCACGCCGAACTGCAGCGGCTCGACGTCCCTCCGCTGCTGGACACCCCGTACGTCAACACCATCCCCACCGCCGCCGAACCGGAGTTCCCCGGCGACGAGGAGATGGAGCGCCGGATCACCGCCTGGAACCGCTGGAACGCCGCCGCCATGGTGACCAGGGGCAACCACCGCGGTGGCCTGGGCGGGCACATGGCCACCTACGCCTCCGCCGCCTGGCTGTACGAGGTCGGCTTCCAGCACTTCTTCCGCGGCAAGGAGGCCGACGGCTCCGGCGACCAGCTGTACGTCCAGGGCCACGCCGCCCCCGGCGTCTACGCCCGCGCGTTCCTGGAGGGCCGGATCTCCGAGGCCCAGCTGGACCGCTTCCGCCAGGAGGCCGCCGGCGACGGCCTGCCCTCCTACCCGCACCCGCGCAGGCTGCCCTGGTTCTGGGAGTTCCCGACCGTCTCGATGGGCCTCGGGCCGCTCTCGGCGATCCACCAGGCCCGGTTCAACCGGTACTTGGGCGCACGCGGGATCAAGGACACCTCCGGCTCGCACGTGTGGGCCTTCCTCGGCGACGGCGAGATGGACGAACCCGAGTCCACCGCCGCGCTCGCGCTGGCCCCCCGGGAGAACCTGGACAACCTCACCTTCGTGGTCAACTGCAACCTGCAGCGCCTGGACGGGCCGGTGCGCGGCAACGGCAAGATCGTGCAGGAGCTGGAGCGCCGGTTCCGGGCGGCCGGCTGGAACGTGGTCAAGTCGCTGTGGGGCGAGGCCTGGGACGAGTTGCTGGCCCGCGACACCACGGGTGCGCTGGTCCGCCGACTGGGCGAGGTGCCGGACGGACAGTTCCAGACCTATGCCGCCTCGGACGCCGGGTACGTCCGCGAGCACCTCTTCCACGGCTCGCCCGAACTGCGGCTGCTCGCCGACACCCTGGACGACCGGCGGCTGATCGAGACCGTCGCCACCTCCCGGGGCGGCCACGAGCCGCGCAAGGTGTACGCGGCCTACCGCGCGGCACTGGAGCACCGGGGCGCGCCCACGGTGGTGCTGGTGCAGACCGTCAAGGGCTGGACACTCGGCCCCGGCTTCGAGTCCCGCAACGCCAACCACCAGATGAAGAAGCTCTCCGGCGCAGAGTTCCGGGCCATGCGCGACCTGCTCGAACTCCCGATCCCGGACAGCGCGTTGGCCGGCGAACTTCCCCCGTACGCCCATCCCGGACCGGACTCGCCGGAGGCCCGCTACCTGCGCGAGCGCCGCGCCGCACTGGGCGGACCGGCGCCCGCCCGCCGGGTGCGCTTCGCCCCGCTGCCCACCCCGCCCGCGAAGCCCTTCGAAACGCTGTTCAAGGGCTCCGGCGGCCAGGAGATCGCCACCACCATGGCCTTCGTCCGTCTGGTCAAGGATCTGATGCGGGACGAGGCGACCGGCCACCGGTGGGTACCGATCGTCCCCGACGAGGCACGCACCTTCGGCATGGAGTCGCTCTTCCCGACCGCCGGGATCTACTCCCCGCTCGGGCAGACCTACGACCCGGTCGACCGCGACCAGCTGCTCCACTACAAGGAGTCGGCGACCGGCCAGATCCTCAACGAAGGCATCACCGAGGCCGGTTCGATGGCCTCACTGACCGCCGCCGCCACCGCGTACGCGACCCACGGCGAGCCGGTCGTCCCGTTCTACATCTTCTACTCGATGTTCGGCTGGCAGCGCACCGCCGACCAGATGTGGGCGCTGGCCGACCAGTTGGGCCGCGGCTTCCTGATCGGCGCCACCGCCGGACGCACCACCATGACCGGCGAAGGACTGCAACACGCCGACGGACACTCCCAGTTGATCGCCTCCACCAACCCGGCCGCGCTCTGCTACGACCCGGCGTTCGGCTACGAGGTGGCCGTGATCGTCCGCGAGGGCCTGCGCCGGATGTACGGCAGCAGCGCGCAACACCCCCATGGTGAGGACGTGTTCTACTACCTCACCGTCTACAACGAGCCGCTCCGGCAGCCCGCGCTCCCGGCCGGCGAGGAGGTCGCGGACGGCATCCTGCACGGCCTCTACCGCTACCGCACTGCGGACGCCGCTGCCCTGTCCCCCGGCCTGCCCGCCGACCCGCCGCGACTCCAACTGCTCGCCTCCGGCACCGCCGTGCGCTGGGCGCTGGCGGCGCAGCGGCTGCTCGGCGAGGAGTGGGGCGTGGCGGCCGACGTCTGGTCCGCCCCCTCCTGGACGGAACTGCGCCGCGAGGCGCTGGAGTGCGACGCGGCCGACCTGGCGCGGGCGGCGGCCGGCACCGACGGGGCGGCCCGCGTCCCCTATGTGACCCGGGCGCTGGCCGGGGCACCCGGGCCGGTGCTGGCGGTCAGCGACTGGATGCGCGCGGTGCCGGACCAGATCAGCCCCTGGGTGGAACAGGACTGGACCTCGCTGGGCACCGACGGCTTCGGCCTCTCGGACAGCCGTACGGCGGCGCGGCGACACTTCGGGGTGGACGCCGAGTCGGTGACGGTCGCGGCACTGGCCGCACTGGCCCGCCGGGGCGAGGTCGAGGCGGAGACCGTACGGCGGGCGGCGGAACGTTACGGCGTCCGCTTCTGACGGCTCGGTGTCCGCCCGCTCCACCGCCTGGTGACCGGCGTCTCGCATACCAAGACTGGCGCGAGGCGGGGCGCGTCGTAGATCGTTGGGTGGTCAGGGCGCGCCCACGGGCGCCGAGCAGCGGAAATGGGAGTCGACGGCGATGACCGAGACCGAGACCTACGAGACGATCCTGGTCGAGCGCAAGGGCCGGGTGGGGCTGATCACGCTCAACCGGCCCAAGGCGCTCAACGCGCTGAACACCCGGCTCATGAACGAGGTGGTCGCCGCCGCGACCGCTTTCGACCGGGACCCGGAGATCGGCTGTCTGGTGATCACCGGCTCGGAGAAGGCCTTCGCGGCCGGCGCCGACATCAAGGAGATGCAGGGCAACCGGTTCCCGGACGTCTACCTGGACGACTGGCTGGGCCCGTGGGACCGGCTCGGCGCCGTGCGCAAGCCGGTGGTCGCGGCGGTGGCCGGGTTCGCACTGGGCGGCGGCTGCGAGCTGGCGATGCTGTGCGACATCCTGCTGGCGGCGGACACCGCGAAGTTCGGACAGCCGGAGATCAAGCTCGGGGTGATCCCCGGCATCGGCGGCTCGCAGCGGCTGACCCGGGCGGTCGGCAAGGCGAAGGCCATGGAGCTGTGCCTGACCGGGCGGATGATGGGCGCCGAGGAGGCCGAGCGGGCCGGACTGGTCTCCCGGATCGTCCCGGCGGACCAGCTGCTCGCCGAGGCGCTCGCCACCGCCGAGACGATCGCGGCGATGTCCACCCCGGCCGCGATCATGATGAAGGAGAGCGTCAACCGCGCCTTCGAGACGACGCTCGCCGAGGGCGTGCGCTTCGAGCGCCGGCTCTTCCACGCGGCCTTCGCCACGGCGGACCAGAAGGAGGGCATGGCGGCCTTCGCCGAGAAGCGCCCGCCGGAGTTCCAGAACCGCTGACAACGGAGTACGTCCGGCAGGCGACAACAGGCCGCGGACGGCGGACAGCGGACAGATTTCATCATCTGAAATCTGTCCGCTGAACTCTGTCAACTGAAAGCCGTCGGCTGTCATCCGTCGACTGTCATCCGTCCTCCTCCACCGCCACCGTGTTCAGCCGGGCGAGCCCACTGCGGGTGGCGGCGACCACGATCTCGTCGCCCGGGGCGAGCTGCCGGGTGCGGTCCGGGAAGTTCCACAGCAGCTGCCCGCCGTGGGCGAAGCGCACGGCGATCACCCGGACGCCGCCCGGGTCCTCCAGGTCGTGCCGGTTCAGCCCGATCAGCCCGCTGCCGTCCTCCACCTTCAGCTCGGCGATCAGCAGAACGTGCCGGAGCACCGACAGCGTCCCGCGCACCTCGCGCCCCATCAGCGCCGCCGCGAAGGCGGGCGCGGCCAGGTAGGACACCGACCGGGAGGCCGCGTTGTCCAGCGTCTTGTAGAAGTGACTGGCGAAGTCGTCCTCGAACAGCCGCACCACCACCCGGACGTCGGGATTGCCGTGGCGCGCCTCCAGGGCCGCCTCCAGGTTGGTGGCGTCGTCCCCGCTGACGGCGACCAGCGCCCGGCTGTGCTTCAGCCGGGCCCGGCGCAGCTGCTGCTCGAACGGACCATCGCCCATCACCACCGGAATCCCCAGCGCCCGGACGGCGGCGATGCCGCGGGCCTGCGGGTCCCGCTCCATGCAGACCACCGGCACGCCCATGTCGTGCAGTTGGATCGCGACGCGGGTTCCGACGTTGCCGAGGCCGACGACGATCACGTGGTCCCGGGTGCCCGCCCCGGGGTTGCGCGGCTGCCCGCGCCGCCCGGAGCCCAGGACCTCCACCGCGATCGCGGTGGCCACCGGCGCGAAGGTGATCCCGCAGATGGTGATCACCACCTGTGCGACCCGCTGCCAGAACCCGCCGGTGCCCGTCCCGGAGGAGATGTCGGAGAGCTGGTCCGGCTGGGCCGCGCCGGCCAGGTCGAGCAGCGCGATGTAGACGGTCCAGCCGAAGTTCCGGTTGAGGTACCAGAGCACCCCGAAGGCCAGCAGCACCGCCGCGAGGGCGGTGAGCAGCACCAGCCGCATCCGGGCGCTGGTGAAGAAGCGCATGGTGTCGAGCAGCCGCCAGCGCAGCCGTCGCTTCCAGTCGATCGGCTCCCGGGGTTCGATCCGCAGCACCTGGAGCGCCGCCCTGCCGCCCGGCTCCTCCTCCTGATCGGGGTCGGCCGCGGGCGCCGGTTCGCGCCGAACGCCTCCGGGTCGGATCGGCCCGTCGTCGCCGAACTCGCTGGCGAGCCGGACGAATTCGGCCGAGTCGCCCTGCTGCTCGGGCAGCAGCCGGATCCTGCCGAGGTCCTGCCGGTCGATCTGGTCGGCGACCACGCAGATCCGGTCGGAGGTGATGTCGTCGTCGAACGCGATGTGCAGGTAACGCCCCTCGATCTCCACCGAGTTGGGCCGTCCGAGCGCCGCGGAGGCGAAGGCCGGGGCGGCGGTGGCGGAACCGGAGAGCGCGGCACCGTTCTTGAGCAGCCGTTCGATGTTCTCGCCGAGCCGTTGGTTGAACATCCGGAACACGATGCGGATGTCCGGGTTGTGGTTCTGGGCGCTGAGCGCGGCGTGGATGTTCTCCTGGTCGCTCCCCTCGACCAGGGCGAGACCGCGCGCGGTACCGATGGACACCGCGCGCAGCGCCTCCTCGGTGATGCCGGCGTACTCCACGACCGCCGCGACGCCGGACAGCTGCTCGATCTGCGGCGCGTGGTCGCGGGTCCGGTCGGCGACCAGGACGACGACCGGGACCTCGTAGTGCTCGACGAGTTCCAGGATCAGGCGATGGGCCAGCGCATTGCCCCCGCAGACGATGTAGTGCTGGCTGATCGGCTCGACCGGAGGGGTCCCCCACCCTTCAGAAGTCATACCGCCGGATGATATCGACGGGAAGTGTCCGGAGGGTGACGTTCCGGCGACCGCGACGGATCCCCCGAACGGCCGTATCCGACGCGCGGTCCGGCCGTGGCGCGGAGATGCTGGGGTTCGTTCCCTGCCCGTCAGCCGGCCGATCCGACCTCACCCGTCCTGCGTCACACGACCAGGCAGGACCCGGTCACCCGTCGCCCGGCGTCAGCCCGAGGAGTACGCCACCGTGGCCCCTCCGATCATCACCCCCGACGGCAGCCCGGTCCAGGGCCCGCTCGGACTGCTCGCCAAGGCCGCCTGGCAGGTCCTGCTGGTCGCCGGACTCGCCTCGCTCGCCCTCGGGATCGTGGTCTTCGCCTGGCCCGAGGAGACGCTCCTGGTGGTGGGCGTGCTGTTCGGCCTCTACCTGCTGGTGATCGGCATCGTGCAGCTGATCGCCGCGTTCGGCACCCACTCCACCGCGGCGCTGCGGGTGCTGGCCTTCATCAGCGGTGCGATCTGCGTCCTGCTGGGCCTGCTCTGCTTCCGCAGCGCGGCGCAGTCGCTGCTGCTGCTCGCGATCTGGATCGGGATCGGCTGGCTGTTCCGCGGCATCACCCAGCTCGCCGCCGCGATCTCCGACCCGCTGATGCCCGCCCGCGGCTGGCAGGCCTTCGCGGGCGCGGCCAACACCCTGGCCGGCGTACTGCTGATGGTGTGGCCGGTCGGGTCGATCACCGCGCTGGCCGTACTGGCCGGTTGCTGGCTGGTGATCCTGGGCCTGGTCGAGATCGTGACGGCGATCCAGGTCCGCGGCCGGGCCAAGCAGATCCCCTCGGGGGTCTGACCTCCGTCCGGTGGCGGGGGGGGGGAGGCCGTCCGGGGACACGATCCCCAGCCGGGGGGGGGGGGGGGGAGAACAAGGGGCGGACAGGAAGGGGGGCAGTCCCTGCACGAGGGGGGTATGG